>WFMN01000179.1 GCA_015489095.1 Mariprofundaceae bacterium
ACATAGCCATCGGCGACGATCTCCCCATCAGGGTCGATCATCCGCCGCAGCGCGACGGCATGGGCGTCGTCATCCAGCAGCAGCGCGCCGCCGTAGGCACCGCCCCACGGCTTGGTGGCGTGAAACGAGGCGATGGCGATCTCCCCCCAACTCCCCAACGGTCGATCGCGCCAAGCGCCCCCCGCCGACTGGGCGATATCCTCAATGATCGGACAGTGCCAGTCGGCCGCCACCAAGGGCTCCACCATGCCGAAGGGGTGAACCACCACCACCGCGTCCAGCGGCTGTTCGGTTGCCTCCGCGGTCAACCCCAGCGTCTCGGGGTCGCAATCCAGCGTGCAGGGCACCATCCCGGCGCTGCGCACCGCCACCAGCAACGAGGCGCAGGCAAAGGCGGGAATCCCCACCCGCATCGTCGCCGCATCGCGGTCGCGCCCCAAGAGACGCAGCGCCAGCATCAGCGCGCTGGTGCCGGAATCGACCGCCACCGCAGAGCCACGCCCCACCTGCGCGCACAGCGTCCGTTCCAATAGCGCCACCTCGCGCCCTGCCACCACCCGCCCCGACTGCAACAGCGCCGTCACCGCCGCCTGCATGGAACCGGGAAAACGGGGGCGGGAGTGGGGAATCAGATCCACGCTACGCTACGCAACACCGATGGATTCTGGCGCGGAGGCCGGAATGACGCACCCCATCTCTCTCTGCGCCTCCGCGCCTCCGCGGTAAAAACGATTCACCCTTCATCCTTCATCATGGTGCCACAGATTGGTTACTGATGGATGGAGCGCCCCTCGCTGTCGAGCACCGCCTCGTGGATCATCTCCGACAGCGTCGGGTGGGGGAACATGTGGTGCATCAGCTCCGCCTCGGTGGTCTCCAGTGTGCGCGCCAGCCCCAGCGAGACGATCAACTCGGTCGCCTCCGCGCCCACGATATGGGCGCCGATCAACTCGCCGCTATCGGCGTTGAAGATCGTCTTCACCAGCCCTTCGCTTTCGCCTAGACCCAGCGCCTTGCCGTTGGGGGCGTAGGGCATCCTACCCACCTTGATGTTGATCCCCTGCTCCTTGGCGGCCGCTTCCGTCAGGCCGATCGAGCCCACCTGCGGCTGGCAGTAGGTGCAGCCCGGCACATTGCTGTAATCGACCGGATGCGGCGCCTTGCCGGCGATCGCCTCGACGCAGACAATCCCCTCATGGCTGGCGACATGCGCCAGCGCCGGCGCGCCGATGACATCGCCGATGGCATAGACCCCCGGCTGATCGGTGCGGTAGTAGGCGTCCACCTGAATGGTGTTGCGCTCCACCGCCACCGCCGTCTGTTCCAGCCCCAAGCCATCGGTGTTGCCGACCACGCCAACCGCCACCAGCACTTGGTCGCTCTCGATCCGCGTCTCCTTCTCGCCCTGGCGATAGACCACCACGCCACGGCCATCCTCGTTGCGCGCGGCACTCACCATGGCGCCGGTAATCACCTTGATCCCCTGCTTCTTGAAGCTGCGCGCCACCACCGCCGCGATCTCGGCATCCTCCAGCGGCAGCACCTGATCCGCCCCTTCGATCACCGTCACCTCCGAGCCCATCGCGTTGTAGAAGTAGGCAAACTCCATCCCGATGGCGCCGGAACCGATGATGGTCAGCTTGGCGGGCACCCTCTCCGGCACCAGCGCCTGCTTGTAGGTGATCACCACCTCGTCGTCGATCTCCATGCCGGGAAAGGCGCGCGCGTGGGCGCCGGTGGCGATCACCACATGCTTGGCGGTGACGGTGGTGGTGTTGCCGTCACGCTCCACCACCAGCGTGTGGTCATCCGCGAACTTGGCCTCCCCCTCGATGTGGGTGATCTTGTTCTTTTTGAACAGAAAGCCGATCCCCTTGTTGAGCTTGGCCGAAATCTTGCGCGAACGCGCCACCACCGTGGCCAGATCGGGCGTGGTCTCACTCACCCCCAACCCCAGCTCCTTGCCGTGCTGGCGGATGGTCTGCACCAGTTCCGCCGAACGGAGCAGCGCCTTGGTCGGGATACAGCCCCAATTCAGGCAGATACCGCCGAGATGGGTGCGCTCGATGCAGGCCGTTTTCAGCCCCAACTGCGCAGCCCTGATCGCCGCCACATAGCCGCCGGGACCGGCGCCGATCACCACCACATCGTAGTCGCCATCAGCATTGAACAGCCCGGAAGGCTTAAGCGGCAACGCCTCGTCATCCTCCTCGGCGATTGACGCTTCCTGCGGCGCTGCCGCGGCGGGCAGAGGCGCCTCGGTGGGCTGTTCCGCCGGTTCTGCCGCCGCCTCCGGTTGCGGCTGATCGGGCACCTGCGGTTCATACCCCTCGGGAATCTCTTCGCCCTCTTCCGCCACCACGGCGATCGGCGCGCCGACCGGCACCACACTCCCCTCCGGCGCCAGAATCTTGTGCAG
>WFMN01000180.1 GCA_015489095.1 Mariprofundaceae bacterium
GGGGTGAAGGCGGTGATCGCCGAGAGCTTCGAGCGCATCCACCGTTCCAATCTGGTCGGGATGGGGGTGTTGCCGCTGCAGTTTAGCGAGGGTGAGTCGGCGGCATCCCTAGGGCTGACTGGCCGTGAGCGGTTCGATATCCGCGGCATCAGGGCGGGGGCGACCACCGTGGAGGTGACCGCCACCGCCGATGACGGCGCCGTGACCACCTTCGCTGCGGTGGTGCGGATCGATACCCCCAAGGAGTGGGGCTACTACCAGCACGGCGGGATTTTGCACTTCGTTCTTCGGCAGTTGGCGAAGGGGTAATCTTTTACCACAGAGGCACGGGGAGCCAATAATTTCACCGCGGAGGCGCGGAGGCGCGGAGGGTAAGGAGAAATGTCATTCTGGTGGAGGCCGGAATCCATGTGTGCTGTGGTGTTGCTGGATGCCAGATATTCCTTTGTGTCTTCGTGTCTTTGTGGTTCATCATTTTTCTTTTCACCGCGGAGGCGCGGAGGAACCAGAAGAAAGCGCGTCATCCCGGCGCAGGCCGGGATCCATCAACACCGCGGCTTCACATGGATTCCGGGTCAAGCCCGGAATGACGGCCTCTCCTCCTATCTTCCTCCGCGTCTCCGCGCCTCCGCGGTGAAATTCTTGGCTCTCCGCGGTAAATATTCCGGCTTACGGTGCTGGAAGGAGACCTATCTTTATAGTCCGTTTAGGTTCCGTTCATTGAAGAAAAGATAGCGTTTCGCGTATGAGCGACGCTATTCGCGAGATTCCCTACAATTACACCTCCTGCTCCGATCGCGAGATCGTGCGTCGCTTTCTGGGGGATGAGGCGTGGGACGATCTGGTGGTGTTGCGCCACCAGCGGCGCACCGGCCGTTCGGCGCGGATGCTGTTCGAGATCTTGGGTGATGTCTGGCTGGTGGAGCGCAACGCCTTTGCCCGCAACAACCTGCTGGGTGATCGCAAGCGGCGGGAGAAGATGTACCGCCTGCACCAAGATCGTCTGCAGCGCATCATGGCCAGTGCCGATGGCAACAGCCGCGCCACCAAGGTCGCCGCCTGCACCGAGCGTATGCTGGAGTCCTTCTACCGCTGGTTTGAGGAGGAACCGGCGCGCCGCCGCCGGGCGCAGGCCGCGTTTTCCCGCCATACCCACCGCAACAATATCCATTTTGACGCCTTCACCCTGTCGCACAGCGCCACCGATGCCACCGACTGGCGCCACCACCACCCCTTTTGTGTCCTCACCCCCGACAATGCCGGCGAACTTCCGGGGCTGATTCGCGCCGCGCGCGCGCTCGATCTGGTGGTGATCCCCCGTGGCGGTGGCACCGGGCTGTGCGGGGGGTCGGTGCCGCTGCAGGACAACGCGGTGATGATCAATGTTGAGAAGTTCGATGCCATCGGTGCGGTGACCACTGTCGATATCGGCAACGGGCGGCGGGTGCCGACCATCACCGCCGGTGCCGGTGCGGTGACCGGGCGGGTGATGGAGGCCGCCAAGCCCCACATCTTTGCCACCGATCCCACCAGCCTGTGGGCCTGTACCATCGGCGGCAATGTCGCCTCCAACGCCGGCGGCAAACACGCGGTGATCTGGGGCACCTGTGTCGATAACCTGCTATCGTGGAAGATGGTGCGCCCGGATGGCTCCTGGCTGCTGGTGGAGCGGCTGGAGCACAATATGGGGCGGATCGATCCGTCGCGGCCGGTGCGTTTCCGGCTGGTTCCGCTGGCGGAGGACGGGGTGACGCCGCTGGCCGATCAGCAGCGGGAGCTGGTGATCGATGGCGGGCTGTTCCGTCGCGAGGGGTTGGGCAAGGATGTTACCCGCAAGGCGTTGGGCGGGCTGCCCGGGGTGCAGAAGGAGGGGTGTGATGGATTCATCACCGAGGCCACCTTCGTGCTGCACCGGCCGTTTACCTTCACCCGCACCGTCTGTTGCGAGTTTTACGAGCACGACCTGTCGGCGGCGACCCAGGCGATGGTGGAGATCAAGGCCTTTGTCGATCACTTCGCCGGCGCTGAGCTGGAGTGCTTGGAGCATTTCGATGCCAAATATGTACGGGCGATCGACTATGTCAGTAAATCGAGCCATCGCCGCAGTCCCAAGGTGGTGCTGCTGATCGATATCTCCGGCGATGATGATAGCGCGGTGGCGAAGGCGGCCTCCGAGGTGTGTCGCATCACCTCCAACGGTGGTGGCGAGGGGTTTGTGGCGGTGTCGGCGGAGGATCGCAGCCGTTTCTGGTCCGATCGCGGGCGCATGGCCGCGATTGCCCGCCATACCCGCGCCTTCAAGCTCAACGAGGATGTGGTGATCCCGCTCCAC
>WFMN01000181.1 GCA_015489095.1 Mariprofundaceae bacterium
ACCTTAGCCACCTTGGAGAGCGGAAGGCGTGACACCCCGGGCATGCTGGCCACCGGCGTGGGGTGATCGATCGCCTCATCGACAAAGATGGGGTAGATAAAATCGTGGGGCGAGAGGGTGGTTTCGCGCACCATGTTGCGCAGCGACGCGTTGCCGCGCATACGGCGCATGCGCAGCGGAAGGGTGGGTAGAGTCATACGGAACCTCCAAAATAGTCACCGAGGCAATCGAGCATGGCGTCAAAGCTAGCCTCCGGCGCCACAACCTGCACGCGCAGCCCCAGCTGTTCGCTCGCCTTCGCCACCCGCTCGCTGATGGCGGCCGCGATCGGCTTGCGCGCCAGCGTGATCCCGACCCGGTCGATCAACCCGCGCGCGGTGGCGGCGCTACCCAGCAGCACCGCATCGACCGTGCCCGCGCGCAGTTGGTGCAGGATGGCGTCTGGAACCGGTGTGGCTGGCACCCGGCTGCCGTAGCAGGCGAAGAACTGGGTGTCGCACCCCCGCAGGCGCAGCAACGGCAACAGGTCGTCACGCCCCTGTTCGGCGCGGACGAAAATCAACCGCTTAGGCCAGCCGTGCCGATCCCACCACGCCGCCACGCCCAGTTGTGACTGCTCCGCGGGGGTTGCCACCTCTTGCACGCCGATGGCGTGGAGGGCGGCGGCGGTGCGCCCGCCCACGACGACCACCCGCCGCCCGCCGATCAGGTTACGCAGGTCGGCAGGCGTGGTGCGCGCCAACAGGCTATCGACCCCGTTGCGGCTGGTGACCAGCAATTCGGCCTGGGGGTGGCGTCGTAACGCCCCCAAGGCGCCGTCGATCGCATCCTCGCGGTAGATCATCTCCAGGCAGGGGAGCAGAAGCGCCTGCCCGCCCCGCCGCGCAATGGCATCCGCCGTGGATTCGGCCTGATGGACGGCGCGGGTGACCAGCAGCGTGCGTCCCGTAAGCGGGGAGGGGGTGGCGGCGGTCATGGAATGGTGCCTTCTGCGCTAATATATTGATGGATATGGCATAGCGTTGATTTGGCGCGATCGAAGGAGGGTGTCGGCATGCGCCAATGCTGGTCAAATGGTGATCCGAGTGCTAGCATAGTAATTATGGCTAGCAAAACGAAACAACGACAAGCACTCAAAATCCTCAACGAGACCTTCGGCTATCCCGAGTTCCGTCCGATGCAGGACGAGGTCATCTTCACCATGCTCGACGGGCGCGACGCCTTCGTGTTGATGCCGACCGGCGGCGGAAAATCGCTCTGTTACCAGATTCCGTCGATCATGCGCGAGGGTACCGGCATCGTGGTGTCGCCGCTGATCTCGCTGATGAAGGATCAGGTGGACGCCCTCAACCACTGTGGCGTCAACGCCGCCTACTACAACTCCTCGCTCAAATCGGCCGAGGCCAAGGAGGTGTTGGCCGAGTTTGAGGCGGGCAACCTCGACCTGCTCTATGTGGCGCCGGAGCGGCTGTTGACCAAAACCTTTCTCAAGCGGCTGGAGCAGGTGAAGATCGCCCTGTTCGCGATCGACGAGGCGCACTGCGTTTCGCAGTGGGGGCACGATTTCCGCCCCGAATATGTGCGCCTAGGCGAGCTGCGCAAGCTCTTTCCCAAGGTGCCGCTGCTGGCGTTGACCGCCACCGCCGACGAGCAGACCCGGGGCGATATCGCCAAGTGTCTGGGGCTGACCCGCGCCAAGCGGTTCATCTCCAGCTTTGACCGCCCCAATATCCGCTACCTGATCGCGGAGAAGCGGCAGCCGCTGACGCAGATCCTGCAGTTTTTGGACGACTGGAAGAACGCCTCCGGCATCATCTACTGCCTGTCGCGCAAGCGGGTGGAGGATCTGGCGGTCAATCTGCAGCGCCACGGGGTGCGTGCCGCCGCCTACCATGCCGGTATGCCGGCGCGCGTGCGCGAGAAGGTGCAGGACGATTTCTTGCGCGACCATGTGCAGGTGATCGTTGCCACCATCGCCTTCGGCATGGGGGTCGATAAGCCCAATGTCCGCTTCGTGATTCACCACGATCTGCCGAAGTCGATCGAAAGCTACTATCAGGAGACCGGGCGCGCTGGGCGTGACGGCCTCGATTCCGAGGCGCTGATGCTCTACGGATCGGGCGATGTCAATCTGGTGCGGCGGCTGATCGAAAATGTGGAGAACCCCAAGCAGCGGCAGGTGGAGATACACAAGCTCAACAGCATGATCGCGCTCTCGGAGGGGTTGACCTGCCGCCGCAAGGTGCTGCTGGGCTACTTCGGAGAGGAGACGGAGGAGCAGTGCAACAACTGCGATATCTGCCTCGATCCACCGGAGACCTACGACGCCACCCATCTGGCGCGGCAGGTGTTGCAGTGCGTGCGCGAACTCGATGGCAACTACAGCGTGGGCTATGTGGTCGATGTGCTGCGTGGCAACGCCCACGCGCGCATCAAGAACCGGGGGCATCACGAGCTGCCCTCCTTCGGCAAGGGGCGCGATATCAACGGCGATGAGTGGACCTCCATCATCCGCCAGTTGGTGCACCACGGCTACTTCAGCCAGGATGTGAGCAACAAGTCGGCGCTACTGCCCACCGAACGGGCGGAATCGCTGGCGGGGGATACCCCTGTGATCCTAGCCAAGTATCAGCCGATGATGCGCCGCAAGTTGAAGCGGTTTTCACGCAATCGGGACGATCACCTGTTCCAGAAGCTGGTCGAAATGCGGGAGAAGCTGGCGGAAGAGGAGGATGTCGCCCCCCATGTGCTGATCAGCGATGTCGCCCTCTCCGAGATGAGTCAGATAGACGATATCGAGGATGTATCGGCGCTGGCCTCGATCAGCGGCATGGGCAAGTACAAGCTCGAGGCGTATGGCGAGGTGTTTACCGATGTGCTCAAGGAGCACGCCAGCCAGAAGGCGAAGGAGGAGGTGATCGCCGAGGATGGCGCGCCGGTTCTGCTCGCCAAGGGGCCGCCGGCAACCGATGCGCAGGCCTTCACCTGGGAGCTGTACAAGTCGGGGAATTCGCTCGACGAGATCGCCTCCCGGCAGCATATCAACAAGGTGACGGTGATGAAGCACCTGATCGCGTTGGTGCGCGCGGGGCACCATGTGGATGTGCCGGCGCTGATCGGACCGGCGTTCGATTCGTTGATGATCGAGCTGGATGATGCCGATCCCTACGCGTCGTTGAGCGAGATCAAGCGCGACCTTTCGGTGGAGCTGACCAACGAGGAGTTTCGCCTGATGCTGGCGTGGCGGGAGGCGCTCGGCGTATCGTAACGAGTAGCCATTCAGCTCACCCCATGGGCGATCTGAACAGCTACGGGGTAGGGAAGGGACGACGACTTCGTACAGCAGTCATCATCGCGGCCATGGAGGGGTTCGGGGAAAGGATTCCCCTCCTACAGCTGTAGGAGCGGTTTCCAACCGCGAATGGCCACGGACGGATCTGTTGCGATCTGCTCAAAGATTGAAGGCGTCGTCACATTTACCGCGGAGACGCGGAGGCGCGGAGGGATGTTGGATCAACATGCAGGGCGGAGTTCATCAACATCACGGTCGCGGTGGATGCTGGATGCGCGGGATGGAACACCCGTGCATCCATCTTCCCTCCGCGCCTCTGCGGTGGAAAAACTATTTGACTGAGTAGAGACGGAGTGACCCAAGACGATCGCGGTGCGCCGGTTTGCGCGCATCGAGGAAAGTCCGGGCTGCATAGAGCAAGGATGCCGGGTAACGCCCGGTGGGGGTGACCCCGAGGATAGTGCCACAGAAACAGACCGCCGGTTGCAGCGATGCCTCCGGTAAGGGTGAAACGGTGCGGTAAGAGCGCACCGCCCCGCACGGTAACGGGCGGGGGCAAGGCAAACCCCATCCGCAGCAAGGCCGAATAGGGAAACAGATGGCGTGGCTCGCGCTTGTTTCCGGGTTGGCTGCTAGAGCCGGTGGGCAACCACCGGCGTAGATGAATGATCGTCTCCCGCGTGCGCGGCAGACAAAACCCGGCTTACCGGGTCACTCCGATCTCTTTTCGTGTGTTGATTGCATCGCACAAAGCCCGTCCGTGGTCATTCGCGGTCGGAGACCGCTCCTACAGCCCGTAGGAGGGGAATCCTTTCCCCGAACCCGTCCATGGCCTAAGAGCGAAGTCGTTATTTCTTGGTCTGAAGCATGATCCAGACGGACTGCAGGATGATAAACAACACGGTCATCCCCAGCAGGCCGAACAGCTTGAAGTTGACCCAGGTGTTGGTGTCGAAATGGCGCATCACAACGAGGTTCGTCGCTCCCATGATGATGAAAAAGAGAACCCACGCCCAGCTTAACTGGCGCAACACCGCCTCCGGTAGCACCACCTGCCCGCTCAGCATCCGGGCGAGAATCGGCTTGTCGCCAACCCAGTGCGAAAGGGCAAAGGCCGCCGCGAACAGCCAGTTGATCACCGTCGGCTTCCACTTGATGAACTGCTCGTCATGCAGCAGCAGGGTGGCGCCGCCGAACAGCACCACCAGCACCAGCGTGATTTTGTGGGAGTTCTCCACCGCCATCCCCAGCAGGCGCAGCAGGGCGATCTGGAGCGCGCAGGCCGCGATCAGCACCCCGGTAGCTAGGTAGATGTCGCTGAACTTGTAGGCGGTGAAGAACAGCACTACCGGGAAGCACTCGATCAACAGCTTTATCACAATGTGGCCGGCCTAATAGTTTTCTTCTTCCTGCCACAGGTCGGGGGTGAACGGCCGCACCTGGTTGCGCCCGCCCTCCTTGGCGGCGTAGAGCGCCAAATCGGCGAACTTGATGCACTGCCAGAAGCCGTCGGCATCGACCGGAAAGAGCGCGCAGCCGATGGAGATGGTCTTTTTGAGCGGGCCGCCTGAGGTCTGCACGGTGGTGGACTCCATCCGGGCGCGGATGCGCTCCGCGGTCTGCAGCATCGCTTCACGATCGGTGTCCGGCAGCAGGGCGATAAACTCCTCCCCGCCGTAACGCACCACAATGTCGGATTCGCGCACCTCGCGCACGATGATTTCGGAGAGCGATTTCAACACCTGATCGCCGACATCGTGGCCGAGCTCGTCGTTCACCTTCTTGAACCAGTCCACATCGAGCATCAAGATGCCCAGCGTGCTCTTGCGACGCGAGATGCCGGAGATCATGTTGCCGGAAAACTCCTCCAGAAAGCGGCGGTTGTAGAGCCCAGTCATCGGATCGCGCAGCGCCGTCTCCTTCAGCGACTGCATCAGCCGCTTGGACTCGATCACCGGGCTGGCCACCGCCATGTGCGCCTCGATCGCGTCACGCAGATCCGCCACCTTGCTCGTCTGTTCGCCGCGCAGGATCACCTGCAGCACATTGCCCACCCGATCCGACAGCATCAGCGGGATGCAGAGGTGATCGTCCCCCTCGTGTTCCGGGCGGAAGGCGGCGCAGATGTTGGCGGCGTCGCACGAGCAGACTCCGTGCGAGGTGCGCTTGGCGCGGCAGTGATCCGAATCGACCAGAATGGTGGGGTCACACCAGCTATCGCAGCCCTCTGATCCTTCGCTATAGACCACCCGCAACTTGCCGGATTCCGGTGCGATCTCGTAGAGACAGAAGCGATCCAGATGGAAGCGATCCCGCAGGATGCGGCGCATGCGGTTATAGACCTCGGTGAGGTCGAGATCCTCCTCGATCTCCTGCTTGAAGCGGGCGGCATTCACCATGTCATCCACCACATGCAGGGTGTGGGTCAGCAGATCCTTTTGCCCTCCCTGACGGTGCATTCCCTCCACGCCGATGGTGGCGATCTTCTTGCTGATGGCGCCGATACTGTTTTCCAGCGCCTCGACAAAGGCGTTGGTGTTGGAGGCGATTTCACCCACCTCGTCGTTACTCAACACCTGCACCCGATGGGAAAAATCGCCCGACTTCGCTAGCTGCATCGCGGTTTTCACATCCTCCGCCGTCTCCACTACTGGATCGAGCATCCGCTTGAGGTAGAAGGCAACCAGCAGCCCGAACAGCACCAGCAGGCCGAGAATCGGCAGTACCGCCAGCAGGGCGGCGTGCTCCTGGTGCTCCAGCGAGAAGGTGAGCGTCACCGCGCCGTTTACCGTTCCCTCGGGCACCTCGTGGCAATTCATGCAGTTGATATCGTTAAAGCGGCTGGCGATAAACGGAATCGTTACCTTGTAGATATCGTTTTTGAACTGGCTCATGTCCTCGATGGCCTTGCCGGTCTTGAGCACCTCCTTCTCCTGCGGCGAGGAGGGCTTTTCGCTCTCATGGCCGGGGCCGAACTGGTTGATCACCGGCTGTCCGCGCACCACATGGACATCGCGCAGCCCCGGCACCCGATTCATGCGCGCAATCAAGTCCGCCCGCTCCGAAATCAGCCCCTTCTCCATCTCTTCGGTAAGCGCCACCCGCATCATTTCCGCCGCCATGCGCGAGGTGCTGCGCACCGTGTCGAGGCTGAAATAGCGGAAGGAAATCAATGAGACGGCGCTGAATAGCAGCACCATCGCCAACATCGAGACGATCACAAAAATGTTTTTCTTTTTACGCAAATTCATGTTCGACGCTCTCCCTATCTCCAAATCACGGCGCGAAAGTAAGGTGTTTTATCATAAAATCAAGCATCGCGGCCACGCACGGGTTCGGGGAGAGGATTCCCCTCCTACAGGCTGTAGGAGCGGTCTCCGACCGCGAATCGCCACGGACGGGTTCGGGGAAAGGATTCCCCTCCTACAGGCTGTAGGAGCGGTTTCCAACCGCGAATCGCCACGGACGGCCTTTGTGCGATCTGCTCACCTATCGCTTCCCGATGCACTCGCGGAACGCGGTACAGATACGCTCCTCCGACAGCGAAGGCATACAGACGAAGTTGCGGCAGCGCCGCTTGAAGCAAGGAGCGCACGGGGCGTCGGCCACCACATCGCGGTGCTGCTCGCCGATCGCCCCCATCCGCCACGGCGCGGTCGGCCCCCAGAGGGTGACGGTGGGGCAGCCGACGGCGGCGGCCAGATGGGTGACGCCGGAATCGGCGCCGATGTAGCCCGCCGCCGTGGTCAACAGCCCGGCGAGCGTCGTGATCGGCAGCCGCTCCTCCGCCGCGAAGGTATCCTCGACCGACTCTTCGATCCATACCGCCCGATGCCGCTCCTCCGCGTTCCCCCACAGGATCAACAGCGGCAGGTGCCGGCTCACCTCCCACGCCAGCAGCCGCCACTGGGCATCCGGCAGCCGTTTCGTCGGGTAGCTGCCACCGACATGGAGAATGGCGAACCGTCCCGGCAGCCCCCACCGCCGGCGTACCTCACGCCCGGCCGTAAGCCAAGAAGTGGGCACCCCAATCCGCGGCGGCTGGTAGTCGATCGGCGCCTCGGGCGGCGTAGATCCGATGAAGGGGGCGGCGGCGATGCGGCGGTAGCACTGCACGACATGGCGCTCTTGGTCGTGAAACGGCACCGGCCGCACCAGCCAGCGGTTCGGCCACTCCGGGCTCTGGTGGCGGTCGAAGCCATACGCGGGAGCGCCGATCGCCCGCGCGATCAGCCCCGACTTGATCAGCCCCTGCAGATCGAGCACGAGATCGAAACCGATCCGCTTCAGCTTGCGCGCCATCGCCATGCCGTTGCGCAAACCACCTCTCCCCTTGAGCGCGACGATGTGGGAAGTGACCCCCTTCGGCAGCAGCTCGGCGGCGAAGGCGAAGCGGGCATCCATCAGCCAGTGCACCTCGCTCACTTCCGGCCGCCGCAGCAGATCATCGAGCGCCGGCAGGGCGTGGATGATGTCGCCGAAGGAGGAGAGCTTGATGATCAGGATCTTCACGCGCCAAGCAGGTGGAGGCAGGCGGCGGTCACCTCCTCCGGCGGGATGTTCGCCATGCAGGGGTGGCCGGAGACCGCGCATTCGCGCTTCAGGCAGGGGCTGCAATCGACGGGGCGGTAGAGCAGCGTCACCCGCGGGCCGTCGGGGGCGGTGCGCGCCGGGTCGGTGGCGCCGAAGAGGGCGACCACCGGCTTGCCGATGCCGGCGGCGACATGCATCAGGCCGGAGTCGTTGCACAGCAGCAACCGGCAGGCGGCGATCAACTGCAGGGCGTCATGGAGGTCGGTCTCACCGGCGCTGTTCCAGCAGTGGTCGAGCCCGGCCAGCACCTGTTCGCCGATCGCCCGCTCCGCGCGGGTGCCGAGCACCAGCAGTTGCCACCCCTGACGGGCGAGCGCGGCGGCGATCTTCCGGTAGCGCTCGGCCGGATACCGTTTGGCACCGCCGAACTGGGCGCCGGGGGCGATGGCGACGGTGTTGGCCGGAATCAGGCCCTGTTGTTCAAGCAGTGCCTGCCCCGCTTCGACCGCCCCATCGGGGGTGGAGAGCGCGACATGCTCATCGGCGGCGGAAAAGCCGCTCTGCTCGGCCAAGTCGAGGAAGTAGCGCCGATGGTGTTCGCGCCGCATATCGACGCGGGGGGCGGGTGCCTCGGTCAGCAAAAGCCCGCGCCACCGGCCGCGAAAGCCGATCCGGCGCGGGATGCCGGCGCGCCACGCCTGCCAAGCGACGCGAAACGAGTTGGGCAACAGCACGATGGCGTCGGCATCGGCGGGCATGCCCTCGCTGGTGGCGGCCTCGCCCAGCCCCAGCCACGGGGCGAGCTCCTTCAGCCATGGCCGGCCGACCAACACCAGCGATGACGGCGTGCTCCCCGCGACCACGGCGCGCATCGCCGGCTGCGCCATGATCACATCGCCCAGCCAGTTGGGGGGGTGAATGGCGAGTTTCATGAGCACATCGCAAAAAGTCCGTCCATGGACTTTTTGCGCGGCCATCCATGGCCGCGATGACGACTTCTTGCGAAGCCGTCTTTCATAGCGGCTGCCAAGGAAGGCGCAGCATCCAGCCCAAGGATGCGGTGCGCGAATCGCGCCAGGCGGGAAGCCCGATCGCCATCCGCAACTGCCCTTCCCGCGGCTGATCGCGGTAGCTGGCGAAGAGGCGATCCCAGCAGGAGAGGTTGAAGCCGAAGTTGCGGTTGAACTCCTCGGCGATGGTCGAGTGGTGGATGCGGTGCATATCGGGAGTGACCAACAGCCAGCGCAGCGGGCGCTCGATCGCCTGCGGCAGGCGAAGATTCCCGTGGTTGAACATCGCCATGCCGTTCAGGATCGCCTCGAAGGCCACCACCGCCAGCGGGTCGGCGCCGATGGCGATCACCGCCGCGATCTTGATCCCCATCGAGAGCAGGATCTCCAGCGGGTGGAAGCGGAGGGCGGAGCTGACATCGAGCCGGATATCGGCGTGGTGGACGCGGTGGAGCCGCCAGAGGAGCGGAATGCGGTGAAAGAGCCGGTGCTGCCAGTAGATGACGAGATCCAGCGCCACCACCGCCAGCACGATCGCGATCAGCGGCGGCAGATTCCATTGGTGCAACAGCCCCCACTGCTGGCGGGCGGCGATGCCGGCCGCGCCGAGCGGGATCAGCAGCCGTACCAGCAGGGTGTCGATCAGCACCAAGAGCAGGTTTCCCCGCCAGCGAAGGCTCCTGAGCATCGGCTCGGCGCGGCGCGGGGCCATGCGTTCCCCCATCGCCACCAGCGCAAAAACAGCGACAAATACCCCCAGACGCAGCAGAGTCGCGCTGCTCACGCCGATCGGTTACGCAGCGCAGGCCATCCTGCGGCTGGAGGGGGTGGTGGCCTCGCTGCCGTGCAGCCCCAGCTTGGTGAACAGCGCCTCATCGGCGGCGACATCGGCGTTGTCGGTGGTCAGCAGCTGTTCGCCGTAGAAGATGGAGTTGGCTCCGGCCAGAAAGCAGAGCGCCTGCGCCTCGTCGCTCATCGCGTGGCGACCGGCGGAGAGGCGTACCCGCGAGGTCGGCATGGTGATGCGCGCCACGGCGATGGTGCGGACAAACTCCACAATATCAATCTGTTTTGCATCGGCCAGTTTCGTCCCTTCGATCGGTACCAGCATGTTGATCGGCACCGACTCGGGGTGCGGTTCCATGCGTGCCAACTGCACCACCAACCCGGCACGGTGACGGCGGCTTTCGCCCATGCCGACGATGCCGCCGCAGCAGATACTCAGCCCCGCATGGCGCACATGCTTGAGGGTGTCGAGCCGATCCTGATAGCAGCGGGTGGAGATGATCTCCCTGTAGTAGTCGGGGTCGGTGTCGAGGTTGTGGTTGTAGTAGTCGAGCCCCGCGTCGCGCAGCTGCTCGGCCTGCTCGGCGGTGAGCATCCCCAGCGTGGCGCACGCCTCCATCCCCATCGCCTTGATCTGGCGAATCATCTCCAGCACTTGGGTGAAGGCGCGCCCTTTCGGTTCGCGCCAGGCCGCGCCTAGGCAGAAGCGGGTGGCTCCGGCCGCCTTCGCCTTGCGCGCCGCTTCCACTACCGGCGCGATCTCCATCAGCCCCTGCGACGCCACGCCGCTTTCAGCATGCACACTCTGCGAGCAGTATTTGCAATCCTCCGGGCAGCCGCCGGTTTTGATCGACAGCAGGGTGGAGCGCTGCACCTCGTTGGCATCGAAAAAGGCGCGATGCACCTGCTGGGCGCGAAACAGCAGGTCGTTGAACGGCAGATCAAACAGCGCCGCCACCTCATCCACGCTCCAGTCAAACCGCACGGGGTTGTTGTTCATCCAGTTGCTCCTGCTCCTCTTGGTCGGGTGTTGTCAGGGCGGGTTTGATCCGTCTGACGATTTTCTTCTCATCTCCGCGCCTCCGCGCCTCCGCGGTAACACCTTTGCCCCCGCGTGTTGCGGGGTTCGGGGTCTGGAGACCCCTCCTACAAATCATCCATCTTCTTGCGCTGCCGTCATGGCAATGGATCCCGGCTCGGAGGCCGGGATGACGATGTTCTTCTCATCCCCGCGCCTCCGCGCCTCCGCGGTAAAACCTTTGCCCCCGCGTGTTGCAG
>WFMN01000182.1 GCA_015489095.1 Mariprofundaceae bacterium
ATACCGGCCTGCGCCGGTATGACGGTTTTCACCGCAGAGGCGCGGAGAGCGCGGAGGGAAAAAGGTCATTCCGGCCTCCGAGCCGGAATCCATTGCTGTGACAGCAGTGCGGGTAGATGGATGCCGGGCTTGATCCGGTACCGGCTTGATATGCTTATCTTCCTTTGTCTCTTCGTGTCTTTGTGGTTCAATTCTTTTCACCGCAGAGGCGCGGAGGACGCGGAGGGAAAGGGTCATTCCGGCCTCCGAGCCGGAATCCATGTGACCCTGCGGCGCCACTGGATACCGGCCTGCGCCGGTATGACGGTTTTCACCGCGGAGGCGCGGAGAGCGCGGAGGAAAAGGGAAAGTCATTCCGGCCTCCGAGCCGGAATCCATCTCATCCGGCACCCCAGTGGATACCGGCCTGCGCCGGTATGACGATGCACCGCAGAGGCGCGGAGAGCGCGGAGGAAAAGGGAAAGTCATTCCGGCCTCCGAGCCGGAATCCATCTCATCCGGCACCTTGGTGGATACCGGCCTGCGCCGGTATGACGGTTTTCACCGCGGAGGACGCGGAGGGAAAAGGTCATTCCGGCCTGCGCCGGTATCGTAAACCGCGGCTACTTGTTGTAACTTAATGACCCTAGGAACTCGCCTACCCCGTCGTTGATCTCGCTGGAGACATCCACCACATGGTCCACCGCCTGCAACATCTCACCCGACGCGGTGCCGGTCTCGGCGGCCGATGCGGCCATCTCCTCGATATGCTCCAGCACCTCGTGCACACTCTGGCTCGCGGCCTGCACCGAGTTGGAGATCTCGCTGGCCGCCGCGTTCTGCTCGTCGGTCGCCAGGTTGATCTGCTCGAAGGTGGTACTGAAATCCTCGATGATCTGCGCGATCTCCTTGATCGCCGCCACCGCATCATCGCTCTCCTTCTGGATGGAGGTGATCAGGTTGGAGATCTCATCGGTCGCCTTGGAGGTCTGCTCGGCCAGATCCTTCACCTCGCCGGCCACCACCGCGAAACCGCGCCCCGCCTCGCCGGCGCGCGCCGCCTCGATCGAGGCGTTGAGTGCCAGCAGGTTGGTCTGAGCGGCGATGTCGGTAATCACATCCACCATACCGCTGATGTTGCGCGAGGCACGGCCGAGATCCTCCACCTGATGGACGGCGCTGCTCCCCTTCTCTCCCGCCTGCACCACCACCGCGGAGGCATCGTTCACCTGACGGCTCACCTCGCTGATCGACGCCGACAGCTCCTCGGCCGCCGCCGCCACCGTCTCCACATTGTTCGACGCCTGCGACGCCCCGTCGGCGACACCGGCGGCACGGCTGGAGGAGCTCTCCGCCATCGCCGCCACCGCCTCCGCCCGGCTGCGCATCTGTGCCCCGACCGCATCCAGCCGCGCCACCAGATCGCGGATCGTCTGCTCAAACCCCTCGGTCGTCGCCCGATCCTCCTTCGCCGCATCCTGCGCCCGCGCCATCGTCTCCAGCGCGCTGTTCACCAAATCCGCCGAACGGCGCAGCTCCGGCGACAATCCGCGCGGATCCATGCGGCGGTTGGTCTGTCCGGCCGACATCGCCGTCAGCGAAGAGACCATGTCACGCGTAAACGCCTCGGCACGGTCACCGAAATCGTTCAATGCCCACGACAACTCGCCGGTCAACCCACTGGTGCGGATATTGGTGATCCGCCCCTCCATCGATGCGCCTTCCCATCCGCGCAGCACCTCGATCATCGGCATCAACCGCTTGCGCAGCGCGCCGCGCACCACAACATAGACCGCGATCAACAGCAGGATCACCGCCACCAACTGAAGGGCAACCATGCGCTCGATCAGCGCCATCTTCGCCAGCAACAGCTCCCGAGACATTTTCTGCAGACGGTGGATGGTGTCGGCAGGCCCCGCCGAGATGCGCGCGGAGGCGGCGTCAAACAGCTTCATCTTCTCGTTGCCCTGCTCCAGCCCATGCTTCCAGTAGGCCTCCACCATCACCTTGCCGGCAGCAAAGAGATCAGCGACCTCTTTCGTCATCTGCCGCAACTGCGCCAACTGCGCCTTGGGATCGGGTTCACCGAGCAGCTTGCTCCCCGCGGCCAACACCGTTCCCAGCTTGGTTGCCTGGCGATCGAAGTCGGAGCGCGCGCGCTCCGCCTCATCCATGCTATCCTGCTCGTGGGTCAGCCCGGCATCGGTGATGAACTGCTGCACCTGCACCACATCATACGCCATCTTGTTGGCGATACGCTCCGCCTCCACCCCGATCTGCTGCAACTGGGCGACATCCCGCGACACCTTGTCCGCCGTTTCCTCTACCCAAGAGGAGAGCCCCACCATGATCAGCGCCATCAGGCCGAAGCTGTAGGCCATCACCTGCGGCGTGGAGGCGCGGGCGAACAGATCCTTGAAACGAAACCCCTTCTTCATCGTGATTACCTCCCCTCGTCGGCGCGCATCTGCGCATAGAGCGCGCTGGCCGCGTCGATCTGATCCTGTGTCGGCTTGCGCCGTACCGACATGTAGCCGACGATGTCGCCGCTACGGTTGAACGAGGGGGTCACCTGCGCGTCCACCCAGTAGTAGTCGCCGTTCTTGCAGCGGTTTTTCACGATGCCGTTCCACTCCTGACCCGCCTGCACCGTGCGCCACAGATCGGCAAAGGCCGCCTCCGGCATATCGGGGTGGCGCACGATGTTGTGCGGCTTGCCCAACAGCTCATCCTCATCAAAGCCCGCCATCTCGATAAAGAGGCGGTTGCAGTAGGTGATAAGCCCCTTCGTATCGGTTTTCGAGACGATAAACTGATCGACATCAAAAGTGTGTTCCACATCCGTTACCGGAAGGTTGGTTCGCATGGAAGGCTCCTCCTCGACTTAAAAGGTGGGCGCGCATACTACAGAAAACAGCCCCTTCGTACAGAAGGGCTAACGGGGGTAGAGCGGGGGAAGCGGCGCAGATTCGGATCGCGGCGCGCCATGCAGCGCCTCGCAAACGCGCGTAAAGTCAGCAGAAAAACCATCAAGATCAACACATTGTCCACCACCACCGTAGCGCTGCTGGTAGAGGGCGTCGATCGCCCGTGCCAGATCGGGATAGTCCCGCCGGAGATCGACCCCCTGCCGCTCCATTTGCCGCTGCCACAGGCCCAACGCCTGCGCCACCGCCGCCGCGTCACCCCGCCGACAGCCGTCGATCACCCGCCGCTCCGCCTGTCGATCATCGTCGGGGTCGTCCGGCTTCCGCGCCGGCCGCGCGCGCGACTCCCCACGCGCCCGCCACCACAGGCTAAGCGTCCCCAGCCACAACAGCAGCAGCACCGCCACCGCACCCTGCCACCAGATCAGTCTCCCGTTCGCCGGCCGCTGTTGCTCGACGGCGGCGGAAGCTTCCGGTTGGGGCGCAGCCGACACAGCCGGCGCCTTGGGCTTGGACGACGGCGCGGCCGCCGCCCCCGTCACATGGATCGTTCGCGGTGGAATCGAGGCGATCTCCATCCGGTTGCTGGCCGTGTTCCACCACGGAATCTCAACCCCCGGCAGGATGAAGGTGCCGCCATGCAAAGGGATCACCGCCACCTTCTCGCGGCGGGTGCCGGTCACCCCCGACGGGGAGGTGGCATCCTTGGTCTGCGGCTGATCGGGGTAGCGTTTCAGCCCGTCGGGCAGCACCCCGTCGAGCAGCGGCGGCAACTGCGCCGCCGTCAGCCCGTCTGCCGCTAGCACCACCTCGCGGGTGATCGGCTCGCCCACCTTGTACGGCTCCTTGGAGAGGGTCTGGGTGAGCCGCACCGCCGTCGCCGGCAGCCAGTTGCCCCCCTTCCACGCCGCGGGAACCCCCGCTACATCGACCGTCACCGGGTTGGAAAAGCGGCGCACCGCCCGCCCGAAGGCGTTGAAGGGATCGAACATCGAGCCGCCGGAGAGGGTCTGGCCGTCGAAGCGGAGCGGGGCGATGGTCAGCCGCCCCCGTTGCTGCGGGAAGATGGCGTACTTACGCTCGGTCACCAGATAGCGGCGCCCGCCGCGCACCGTCTCGAAGGTACGGTCGTCACCGAGCCGCACCACCACCGCGTGCGCCACCTTGGGCTCGCTTAGCTGCGCCTGCGCCAGATTGACCGCACGGAACAGCCGCACGGTGTAGATCAACTGCTGCTGCACCCGCCCCTGCCGCGGGCTGATGGTGGATTCGACAAACAGATTCGGGTCGGGGGCGGCGGCCGATGTTCCGGGCGCGGGCGCGCTGCCGGCGGCGGTGATCGTCAGGGTAAGCGCGTTGCTTTGCGAATGGCCGATGGTGATGGGGGGAATGGTCACGGTGCCACCGCTGCTGTGCGGCATCAGTGTGATCACCCAGCTCTTTTTGCTGCTGCTGTGGCCGTTGATGAAGGAAAACTGGCTGCTCTCGCTGCGCGACAGGATATCGAAATCGCGCCGCAGCGGCGACAGGTCGGGATCGCCATCCTCATCGCTGCTGCTGAGGGTGAGCTGCACCGAAGTGCCGGCGGCAACCGTCGTCCGGTCGAGCGACGCCAGCACCGACGCCACGGCAGGAGTTGTCCAACAGCCGAATGTAATGAGAAAAAACAGCAGTAATCGCATGGATCGTACGCTCCACTTTCAATTTAGAAACCACAAAGGCACGAAGAGACGAAAGAAGAAAAGAATTTTACCGCGGAGACGCGGAGACGCGGAGCAAGAGGAGGTAGGAATCGGCGTAGGCCGGAATCTATTGATGACGACTTCACAAGAAGTCGTCATTGCGGCCAAAGGCTGGTTCGGGGAAAGGATTCCCCTCCTACAGGCTGTAGGAGCGGTTTCCAACCACGAATTGCCACAGACGGACTTTTTGCGATCTGCTCTCCATCGATTGGAACCACAAAGGCGCAAAGGCACGAGGGAAGAGATTAGCAAGAGCGTCATGCCGGCGCAGGCCGGCATCCA
>WFMN01000183.1 GCA_015489095.1 Mariprofundaceae bacterium
CATTTGTTGGTGGCGTCGATCCCCACCTTGGAGCCGAGACCGGAGACCGGCGAGGCGAAATCGAGGTAGTCGATCGGAGTATGTTCCGCCATGGTGAAATCGCGCGCCGGATCGACCCTGGTGGAGATCGCCCAGACCACCTCGTTCCAATCACGGCAGTCGATGTCGTCGTCCACCACGATGATGAACTTGGTGTACATAAACTGCCGCAGGTAGGACCAGACACCGAACATCACCCGCTTGGCGTGGCCGGGGTAGGCCTTGCGAATGGAGACCACCGCCACCCGGTAGGAGCACCCCTCCATCGGCAGGTAGAAATCGACAATCTCCGGAAACTGTTTCTGCAGAATCGGCACGAAGATCTCGTTGAACGCCAGCCCCAGCACCGCCGGCTCGTCGGGCGGCTTGCCGGTGTAGGTGGAGTGGTAGATGGCGTCGCGCCGCATCGACATCCGCTCGACGGTGAAGACCGGAAAGGTGTCGGTTTCGTTGTAGTAACCGGTGTGGTCGCCGAACGGCCCCTCCTCGGCATACTCCTCCATCGAGACAAACCCCTCCAACACGATCTCCGCCGACTGCGGGATCTCCAATCCGCTCGCCTCCCCCTTGGTGAGGATCGTCTTCTCGCCGCGCAGCAGTCCGGCGAACTGAAACTCGGAGAGGCTGTCCGGCACCGGTGTTACCGCCGCCAGAATGGTGGCGGGGTCGGCGCCGATCACCACCGCGCAGGGCAATTTTTCCGCCCCCTCCCGCTTGGCGTCCTGATGGTCGAGCGCGCCGCCACGGTGCTTTAACCAGCGCATAATCAGCTTGTTGCGCCCGATCACCTGCTGACGGTAGATGCCGACATTGGCGCGCTCCTTGCGCGGCCCCTTGGTGATCACTAACCCCCAGGTGATCAGCGGCGCCGCATCCTCCGGCCAGCAGTGTTGAATCGGCAGCACGCTAAGATCGACCTCGGCGCCGCGCCACACCCGCTCCTGCCACGGCGCCTTGGCCGCCGTTTTCGGCTGCATGTGCAGCACCTGACGGAACTTGGGCAGCGCAGCCCACGCATCGCGCATCCCCTTGGGCGGCTCCGGCGCTTTCAAGAAGGCAAGCAGCTCGCCCAACTGGCGCAGCCCGTCGCGGGCGCGCTGCCCGCGATCCAGCCGCAGGCCGCGTGCGATACGGCGCTCGGCGGCAAACAGGTTGGTCAATACCTGCATGGTGCCGCCATCCACCGCCTCAAAGAGCAGCGCCGGCCCATCCTGCGCCAGAAAACGGCGCGAAATCTCGGTGATTTCCAAGCGGCTGGATACCGGCTCGGCGATCCGCTTGAGATCCCCCTCCAGCTCCAGTTTGGCGATAAAACTGCGCAGATCAGACAATGGTAAACGCTCCTTGTAGGCCGGCCAGACCAAGGGTGTCGCGCACCCGATCCGACACCCCTGTGAGCCGAAATAGACCGCCGGTCTCCCTGCTCCATATCAGCCCCTCCACCAGCGTGGCGATCCCTGATGTGTCGATCGTCTCCACCGCGGATAGATCCACCGTAACCGCCTTCACGCCCGGCACCAGCGCCGGACGCAGCGCCGCCAGTAGTTGCGGAGAGGTGGCGAGATTCACCGTGCCGCGCAAGAGAAACCGCACGCCGTGATCTTCCTGCTCCCGCTTCTCAATCGTCAATTCTGTTGTCAACGCTCACGCTCCTTGCCACACCTTAGCCGAACCGTATCATGGCGCGCCCTTTTCATACAGCTTTACGGAGAAATCATGCTCGAATCCATGCGCACCTCAGCCCAGTCGTGGCTGGCCAAACTGATCCTCGGCGGTATCGCCTTTTCGTTCGCCCTGTGGGGCATCGGCGGCTATTTCAACGGCAGCCGCGTGGAGACGGTGGCCGAGGTGGATGGCAAGCCGATCGTCGATAGTCAGTTCGCCCACGCCTACGATCGCCAGGTCAACGCCTACCGCAACATGTTCGGCAAGCAGTTCTCCCGCGACATGCTCAAGCAGTTCCATGTCAAGGATGACACCCTGCAGACCCTGATCAACCGTAAGATCATGCTTGACGAGGCGGCGAGATTGGGGCTGGTTGCGCCAGAGGCGGTGTTGGTGGCGCGGATTCAGGGAACCCCCGCCTTCCGCTCGGAATCCGGTTTCGATCCCAACCGCTACCGCATCCTCACCCGCAACATGGGCTACCCCACCACGCGCGACTTTGAAAACGAGGAGCGGCTCAATCTGATGGTGGATGCGCTGCAGCAGGCGATCATGCGCTCCGCCACCGTGACCGACGCCGAAATCCGCGCCCGCTTCAACCGAGAATACGCCAAGCGCAGCCTAGAGGCGATCGTTGTGGATCCCGATACCTTACGCAACGAGATCACCATCAGCGACGAGGAAGCCCGCGCCTACTACAAGGAGCATCGCGACGATTTCCGTTCCCCGCGCCGCGTCAAGCTGGCGGTGGTGGTGATCGACCCCAAAACCATGGTGGATCAGCAGAGCGTCTCCGATGACGAGATCGCCAAGCGTTACGACGAGCGGAAGGCGCAGTTCTTCGTCAAGGAGCAGCGTAGAGCGAGCCATATCCTGATCAAGGTGGCCAAGGATGCCTCCGACGCGGTGGTGAAAGCCGCCCGTAAAAAGATCGAGGCCGCCAAGAAGCGCTTGGACAAGGGCGAGGCGTTTGCCAAGGTGGCCAAGGCGCTCTCCGAGGATAGCAGCGCCGATAAGGGGGGCGACCTAGGGTTTTTCAGCCGCGGAATGATGGTGCCGGCGTTTGAAAAGGCGGCGTTTGCCCTCAAGAAGGGGGAGGTGAGCGACATCATCCGCTCCCCGTTCGGCTTTCATATCATCAAGCTGACCGCCATCCGCCCAGCCCACCAGAAGACATTGCAAGAGGTGAAGGAGCAGCTTCGTCACGAGCTGCAGCTAACCAAGGCGGGCGACGCGGCCTACCAGCTATCGCAGGATCTGGACGACGCGCTCGGCCAAGAGGGGGCGCTTCCGGCCGCCGCCAATCTCGTGAACCTGCCGCTGCAGGAGATCGGCCCCGTCAGCAGCAGAGAGGCGCGCGACAACAAGCTGCTCTCCAGCAGCCCGGAGCTGCTCAAACGCGCCTTCTCCATCACCAAGGATGATCCCGTCGAGGTCGAAGAGCTTGAGGATGGCCGCTTTGTCGCCATGGCGCTGACCGAATCGATCCCCCCCAGTGTAGAGCCTTACGACAAGGTGGCGGATAAGGTGCGTGAGGCGTTGCTGGATCAGCGCAGCGACGCGAAGGCGAAAGCGTTGGCGGACAAGATTCTGGCCGCGGCCGCCGATGGTGCCGACATTGATACGCTGGCAACACGGTTCGGCATCCCCAAGCAGACCACCAAGCCGGTGCGCAGCAACGGTCTCGGCGACAACGCGGAGTGGCTGAACAGCGAGGTGCTGACCCAAGCCTTCAAGCTACCCGAGGGGGGATGGGTCAAGCAGCCGATCTCCACCGCCAAGGGCTATGCGGTGGTGCGGGTCGCCTCCATCCAGCCCGCCGACGACAGCAAGTTTGCCGAAAAGCGGGAAGCGCTGCGCAAAGAGATGGTGAAAAGCAAGGGTGCGGTGCGCTTCGCCCGCTGGATGGCCAGCGTGCGCAACCGCCACGAGATCAAGACCTATCCCAAGCTGCTGGAACGGTTTTAATCCACGGGAGGTTGTAACGGGAGGTTCACGGTCGGACATGTCCCGCTTACCCTCCATGTAGGAGGGGAATCCCTTCCCCGAACCACGGTTCGAACGCCATTCGCGGTCGGGAGACCGCTCCTACCATTCTATTCTCATCGCGGTCGGACATATCCCGCCTACCCTGTAGGAGGGGAATCCTTTCCCCGAACCACGGTCTGAACGCCATTCGCGGTCGGGAGACCGCTCCTACCATTCTCATCGCGATCGGACATGTCCCGCCGACCCTGTAGGAGGGGAATCCATTCCCCGAACCAAGGTCTGAACGCCGTTCGCGGTCGGGAGACCGCTCCTACCATTCTCAGGGGAATCCTTTCCCCGAACCACGGTCTGAACACCGTTCGCGGTCGGGAGACCGCTCCTACCTTGGAGCCTCGTCGTGCTGGGCGATGTAGCGTAGAATCTTGACCGTCTCGTCGGATGCCCACGGGTAGGCACCGATCACCCGTTCGATCAACACCCCCTTGCGGTTGATAATGAAGGTTTCCGGATACTTGAACACCTGCAGACGATCTGCGGCAACCGCCCTGCCGCCCTGATCCCAATAGATGGGAAAGCGCACCCCGTGATCGGTGATATACTGCTGCAACTCCTTAAGATCCTCATCCACCGACAGCCCAATCACCGCGAAATCCTTGCTTGGCAACAGCTTGCTCAAGCGGATCAGGTCGGGCATCTCCTTGCGACAGGGCGGACACCAGGTCGCCCACACATTGAACACCACCACCTTGCCGCGAAACAGCTCCGCGCTGCTCCCCACGCCGCCGGAGAGATCACGCATGATCAGCGAAGGAAACGGCTTCCCCTTTTGCGGCTTCGCAACCTCGCCTCCGCCCTGCGACGCCGAGCAGCCCGCAAGCAGCACCGCCAATCCAACCAGCCAGACTCCCACGCTCCGCATCCTCATCACACTCCCCTACTCTGTTTTCTCCGGCGGCGCACATCCCACACCATCCACCCCATGACGGCGATGGCGATCAGCTCCGCCACGATGATCATGATCGTTTCGGTTCGCGCCGCCACCAGCCCGCCAACCATGATATGTACGCTGTAACCGAGAATAAATAGCGAGGCTAGGCCACTGATTCCATAGACCAACAATACCTTCATCGCCGCCCCTCCAACTCCTCCGCCGACATCATCAGCCGCTCGATCGCCACCGCCTTGCCGGTAGCCGCGTCCACCCGCAGCAGCGTCGCCCGGATCTCTCCGCCCCGCTCCACCGGCTCGAAACGCTGTGGCAGCTTCTGCACCATCCGTTTCAGCGCGATATCCACCTTCATCCCGATCACCGACTGGTAGGAGCCGGTCATGCCGACATCGCTCTGCCGTGCCGTCCCCTTGGGTAGAATCGCCTCATCACATGTCGGCACATGGGTATGGGTGCCGTACACGCAGGAGACCCGTCCGTCGAGGTACCACGCCAGCCCCATCTTTTCACTGCTGGCCTCGGCGTGGATATCGACCAGAATCACATCCACATCGTCCGGGATCTGCGCCAACACCGCGTCGGCGGTCAAAAAGGGGCAGGCCCAGCCCCCCATAAAGGTCTGGCCGATCAGGTTGATAACCGCGATACGGTGGCCGGCGGCGGTCTCCCGTACCGTCCAGCCCCGCCCCGGCGCAAAGCTGGTAAAGTTGGCGGGACGCACGAAACGGGCGTCTTGGTCGATCAGTTTCAGGAACTCCTTTTGATCCCAGCAGTGGTTGCCGTTGGTGAGCACATCCACCCCGAGATTGAAGATCTCGTTGGCGCATTTGCCGGTCAGGCCGAAGCCCGCCGCCAGATTCTCCCCGTTGGCGACCACAAAATCGACCATGTGGCGATCGATCAACTCCGGCAGACCGGCGCGCAGCGCCCGCCGCCCGGCTTTGCCGATAATATCACCGATAATCAAGATGTTGAGCGGCACGCAATGCACTCCTTTTCGGTAATCACCCACATCAGTGGCTGGTCATGCGGTGCCATCGGAACCGACGACCGCTCCTGACAGGCGAACGCCAGCCCCACCACCGCCAGCAGATGGGGGCGGTATGCTGCCAGCCAGCGATCGAAATATCCCTTGCCCATGCCGATCCGCCCTCCGGCACGGTCGAACACCGTAAGCGGCGCAACGACAACGCTCGGGGTGGATGGGTCGGGCTGCCACCGCTGTTCCGATTGCGGTTCCAACACCCCGAAACGGCCGCACCGCCACGCTGTTGTCGCCTCGACCCGCACCCACGCCATCGCGTCACCGGTAACGCGCGGGGCGAACAGCGCCACCGCCGCGCCGCCATCGAAATCGAACAGCTCCGCCGTATCGACCTCATCGCGCACACCACGATAGAGCAGAAGTTGCAACGGTTGTGGCTGCTGTCGCAACCAATCGCGCAGTCTTGTAGCAATGGCGTGCGACGCCTGTTGACGGTAAGGGGAGGAGAGCGCTGCGCGGCGGGATTTTCCCCACGCGCGCATCTCGGCCTTATCGGCGGCTTGGGCTGGGCTGGAGGGGGAAAGGAGGGCGCTCAACGGAATCGGAAAAAAGCGCCCCCGCGCTGACGGCTAAGGCTCAAGAGTCGTCGAACCCTTTAGTCATAGGTGGGTAGCAACACCCTGAGATCAGGCTTCCCGAACTGGCGGGATTCACACACCCAGAATAGTAACGCTCCCATTCGACGGATATCGGCTCAGGCAACATAGTGGCCGCCAATCAACGCAGGGGCGCATCCGCTAGCGCACCTGACAGGGACTCTATCGTATCCAGCGCGGATGTCAAGCCCCGACTCCCCTCCGCGAGCGTCTTCTCCGCCCGCACCAGATCGCCGGCAAGATTCAGTGCCGCCAGCAGAATCAGTTTTTCACCGCCAACCACCGCCCCCTCGCTGCGCAGCTCATCCACCTTCTCCTGTACCCGCCGCGCCGACGCCTCAACCAGTGCCGGGTCATCGCGGGTCACAATGCGGTGGACACGGTTCAACAGCTTGATCTCTACCACCTTGGTCATGTCTCGCCCTCCGCATCGCTTGCCACCTGTGCCAACGCCCGCTCGACTTGATCCAAGGCGTCATCCACGCACTGGCTTAACTGCTCGTGCCGTGCCGCTAGCTGTTGATCCCGCTCCTGCAACATCTGGTTCTGCCGCCGTAACGCGGCAATCTGCTCGCCCGCCCGCGCGAGATCGTCACGAAGCTGGCGGTTTTCGCTGATCAGCCCCTCCATGTTGCGCCGGATCGCCAGCAGGTGGTCGTGGATCGCCTTCACCTGCTGCTGATTACGCTGCAATGCGGTGGTATCCATCACTCCCCTTCCATCAGTGACGGGATCGCGCTACGAAACGATGGGTAGCGCAGGCGGGGCAACAGTTCACGGTGCAGCCGGCGGTTGCTGACCCGTTTGTTGTCACGAAAAAAGGCGAGGTAATCGGGGGAACAGCACCGTTGCGCCTCGGCCTCGTTTAACCGCTCCGGTGGCGCGCAGCCCGCCAACGCGGCCAACTCGCACGCATAGTCGGCGTGCGGCAGAGGGAGGTCGTCGCTCACATTCACCACCCGCCCCGGCCGCGGCGAGCGCATCGCCGC
>WFMN01000184.1 GCA_015489095.1 Mariprofundaceae bacterium
GCACATGCACCGCCAATGCGCCGCCGCACCCGATCTCCGCGTCGTCGGGGTGGGGTGAAAGCGCCAGAATAACCCGTGAACCGTTGCCGTCAGCCATCAACCACCCCTCCCATGTCGCGGATAATCTCCCCCGCCTCGGGACCGGTGTTGTAGATCAGGTCGATCACCGACAGAGAGGGGACGAACTCGCCGTGCTGCTGCGGATAGACCGGCGGCTCTGCTTCCAGCATGTGGAGCCGCCGGTCTATCCGCAGCAGCACGGCGAGTTCGTCCCCTATCTGTCGGTGATCGACCTGATCTACAACACCGGCTCCGAGGCGGGGGAGATTATCCGCGACATGGGAGGGGTGGTTGATGGCTGACGGCAACGGTTCACAGGTTATTCTGGCGCTTTCACCCCACCCCGACGATGCGGAGATCGGGTGCGGCGGCGCATTGGCGGTGCATGTGCAGCGCGGGGACGCGGTACACCTGTTTGTCGCTACCGGCGGCGGGGTGGGGGGCGATGCCGGGTTGCGCCACCGCGAGCAGGAGGCGTCGGCGGCGATCATCGGCCTGAAGGGGCTCCATTGGGGCGGGTTCGACGACACCCGCCTGCCGGAACACACCCTGCCGCTGATGGAGAGGCTGGAGGAGGTGTTGGGTGCGGTGCGGCCGGACACGGTCTATGTCAATTTCGAGCGCGACACCCATCAGGATCACCGCGCGCTGGCGGAGGTGACGCGCTCGGTGACGCGTTGGATCCCCAATGTGCTGGCCTACGAAACCCCGTCGTCGATCGATTTCAATCCCGCGCTCTACATGGATATCGGCGCGGTGATGGAGACCAAGTTCGCCGCCTTAAGCGCCCACGCCTCGCAGGCCGATAAGACGCGAGTCTCCCTCGATATCCTCGAGATTGCCCGCGCCAACGCCCATTTCCGTGGCGTGCAGGGTAAACTGGCCTGCGCTGAGGCGTTTGTGCCGATCCGGATGCGGCTGTAGCTGGTGGTATCGCAATCGGTGGGGTGCTACGCCGGCATGATATTGATTCTTCGTGTCTTCGTGCCTTTGTGGTTCATTTTTTTTACCGCGGAGGGGCGGAGGCGCGGAGGAAGATGGGGTATGGCGTCATTCCGGCCTCCGAGCCGGAATCCATGTGGGCTGCGCCGGCATGAGATTGATTCTTCGTGTCTTCGTGCCTTTGTGGTTCATTCTTTTTCACCGCGGAGGGGCGGAGGCGCGGAGGAAGATGGGGCATGGTGTCATTCCGGCCTCCGAGCCGGAATCCATGTGGGCTGCGGCGTTGCTGGACATTTTTTCCGCGTGTCTTAGCGAATGGCCTCGGACGGACTTTTGGCGATGGAATCTTAGTTCTCTTTGTGGTTCCAATGAAGGATAAGGTGATGAAAATATGCGTGGTTTGATAGTTGTTCTCTGTTGTCTGTTGCTGCCGATTTCGGCAAGGGCGGAGCGTATTGATGCGCTGGCGGCGGTGGTCGGTACCGGTGCGGTAACCTGTTACGAAGTGAAGCAGGCGGTCGATACCATGATCAAGCAGATGAAGCTGTCGGGGGCGGCGGTGCCGCCGCGCGATCAGGTGGAGAAGCGGGTGCTGCGCTCCAAGATCGATGAGCAGTTGCAGCTGCAGCAGGCGAAGCGGTTGAAGCTGTCGGTCGGCGACGACGAGATCGAGGCGGCGATGGCGCGGGTGGAGAAGCAGAACAACATCCCGCCGGGCAGGCTCCCCGAGGTGCTGAAGATGCAGGGGGTGGATGTCGCCGATTACCGCCGTCAGCTACGCAACCAGTTGCTGATCAGCAAATTGATCAATATCGATGTGCGCTCGAAGATTCAGGTGAGTGAAGAGTCGATGCGTGAGTATTACCGCAAGTATCTGGCCGATCCCAAGCCGATTCGGGAGCTGAAGCTGTCGCGTATCCTGTTGGCGCTGCCGGCGGAGCCGACGCCGGAGCAGGTGCAACGGGTGCGGCGCAAGATGGAGAAGATCCGCGCCCGTATCGTGGCCGGTGAGACGCTGGCATCGCTGGCGCCGCTGCTCTCCGACGGGCCACGGGCGGCGAGCGGCGGCGATATCGGCTGGCACTTCATCGGGGCGATGCCGAGCCAGTTTCGTCCCTTTCTCCAGTCGGGCAAGGTGGGGGCGCTGAGCCAGCCGATCCGCATGGCGGACGGGATGAACCTGTTGCAGATCGACGATGAGCGTTGGCATCAACCGAAGGTGGGCAAGCCGTATGACGAGGTGCATGCCCGCCATATCCTGTTCCGTGTCCCCAGCGACGCCGACGAGGCGACCCGCGCCAAGATCTTGCACCGCGCGCGTGAGGTGGCGGCGGAGATGGCCAACGCCGATGACGCCGCCTTCGCTACCCGCGCCAAGGAGCTGTCGCAGGGGCCGAGCAGCAAGAATGGCGGTGATCTCGGCTGGTTCAAACGGGGGGATATGGCCAAGGCGTTCGAGGATGCCGCCTTTGCCCTGCCTGC
>WFMN01000185.1 GCA_015489095.1 Mariprofundaceae bacterium
AGATCAAGCAGGGAGTACCATAGCCGCTTGTCCCCCCACCAGCCACGATACCGGGCATGGATGACAACTTCGCAAGAAGTCGGCATCGCGGCCGCGGACGGCCGCGCAAATCAATAGCTTGCGCAGCAAGTCGTTGATTTGTAAGGAAGGTGAAAATCGCATTTTTCACCTTCCGTCAAGCAAAAAGTCCATGGACGGACTTTTTGCGATCTGCTCATGGATTCTCGCGCTCCTGCTCGGCGGGTGCGCAACCACAACCGCGCCCGTTGTCACCAACCCCATCGGCCCCTACCCCGCCCCCCACGGGCGCATCCTGCTACTCGGAAAACACCGCGCGCAGCTGCTGTTTCGCTGCGCCCCCTCGGCGGAAGGAGGAAGCTGCCGCTTCACCCACGCCGCCAGCGGGCGCATCGTCGAGCTACGCTGGCGGGGGGATCAGATCTGGCAACGCAGCAACAGCCGCGACCATCAAGCGTGGGCGCCGGTTGCGCGCGACGCGCTGGACGAGATGGGGATGGTGGTCACCCCCGCCACCATGATGGGTCTGTTAAGCGGCACCATCCCGTCGTGGCTCCACCCCAAGGGGAGCAACCGCTGGCAGGGACGCCACCACCACGCCACCATCGCGCTGCGCTGGTACCCCGATCAGCAGCGGCTGGAGATCACCAACCGGAGCAAGGGGGCGCAGATCCGGCTGCTGCTCGCCCGCTAGCAGGGGTAGAGCTTGACGGTGACCTCCACCAGCTTGTGGTCAACCAAACGCACCGATTGGCGCATGCCAAGGGTGAGGCAGCGATCCATCAGGTGGTTCATGCGCCGCGGAATGCCTTGGGTATGGCGGTAGAGCGCCTCCGCCGCCTGCCGGGTCAAGATCGGGCGGGTGCAGCCTGCCGCCCGCAAGCGGGAGAGCAGGTAGCGGATGCCATCTTCCCGCGAATAGTGACCGATATGTAGGTTCAGCGCCGCCCGTTGCTGCAACTGCGGCAGCTTCGCCAACATCTGCTGCAGCTCCGGCTGGCCGACAAAGAGCAGCGTCACCAAAAAGCGGTTGGCAAGCTGGAAGTTCAGCAGCATCCGCAGCTCTTCGAAGGTCTCCAGCGTGGGAACACACTGCGCCTCATCGATGCAGATCACGGTGTCACGGTCGGCCTCGACATTGGCCACCATATGCTGGCGAAGCTGCTCCAGCATGGCGTTGCGATCCGAACTGCTGAACGAGAAACCGAGCTGCGACCCGATCTCGGTCATCATCTCGACGGGGTTCAGACGGGGGTTGGTGATCCAAGCGATCTGATACCGCTCCGGGTCGAGGTTCAGCAACACATGCTGACAAATCGTGGTTTTGCCGCAGCCGATCTCCCCGGTCAGCACCACCAGCCCCCGCCGGCGCACAATCGCCTCGTTTAAGTCCTCGCCGACGGTGGTAATGGTTTTGGAGGGGTAAAAAAAGGTGCTGTCCGCGACATCGTCAAAGGGATGCTGGCGCAACCCCCAATACTCAAGATACATCGCACACCGATCTCATCGCGACTGCTTCCAAAGGCTGAAAATTCCCCCTGATCTCCGACATTACGGAACGCAGTGTTACCGTATCGGGCGAAAAAGGCAACAAAAAAGGCACCTAGACTTGCGTTTAGGCGCGAGATCTTAACTTGACGACTTCGCAAGAAGTCATCACGCGGCCACGGACGGGTTAGGGGAAAGGATTCCCCTCCTACAGGCTGTAGGAGCGGTTTCCAACCGCGAATTGCCACGGACGGACTTGTTGCGATGAGCACATTCTTTTACAGTAAGTAAAATATCCTTGAATATTGAGTAATCCGTTTTTATGGTTGGCGAATGTTTCACAGAGCGATTTTTCCAAAGCTGAAACAACGGCTGTCGGAGCCTCGCCGTTTCATCCAGGTGTTGGCAGGCCCGCGACAAGTTGGCAAAACAACGCTGGCCAGACAGGTGATGACGCAGATCGCATGCGAATCCCACTATGCATCTGCCGATGCGCTGGCTTCCGAAGATCGGCAGTGGATCCGACAGCAGTGGGAGATTGCTAGGCTTAAGATAGCACACAACGCATCGCAGGGCTGCGTGTTGATTCTCGATGAGGTGCAGAAGGTTCCTGGGTGGTCCGAGGTTGTGAAATCGCTATGGGATGAGGACACCAACAACCAAGTTGACCTCAAGGTCATGCTGTTGGGGTCATCGCCGCTGCTGGTTCAACGCGGACTCTCCGAAAGTCTGGCTGGGCGTTTTGAGGTGATGCCGATTGGACACTGGTCATTTCCAGAAATGCGAGATGCTTTCAATGTCACCTGGGATCAGTACATCTACTTTGGCGGCTATCCAGGTGCTGCAGCACTGGTCGATGATGAAGATCGCTGGCGCAGCTATATTCAGGATGCACTGATTGAGACCACGATCGCCCGCGATATTCTATTGATGACCCAAGTAAACAAGCCGGCTCTGTTGCGACAGCTGTTTTATCTTGGCTGTAGTTACTCGGGTCAGATCCTCTCCTACCAAAAAATGGTCGGTCAGATGCAGGATGCAGGCAACACCACCACGCTGGCGCATTATTTGGAGTTGCTTGCTGGGGCAGGCATGGTGTGCGGGATCAGCAAATATGCAGGGCAGCAGGTGCGTCAGCGAGGTTCCAGCCCGAAACTTCAGGTGATGAATATGGGGCTGATGTCCGCACTGGGTCAGCAACGGTTCCAGCAGGTGCGCAGCGATCCGGAACGGTGGGGACGCTGGGTTGAATCGGCAGTTGGCGCCCACTTGATCAACAGCGCTACGGTGTACGGTTTCGATCTCTTTTATTGGCGTGATCGTGGCCGCGAAGTGGATTTCATCGTGCGTTATCAGGGTCGATTGCTGGCAATAGAAGTAAAAAGTCATCGACGACAAACGGCGTTGCCGGGTATGGATACCTTTGTGAAGGCGTTTCACCCTGACAAGCTGCTGCTGATTGGCGGTGATGGCTTGGATCTGTCGCTGTTTTTGTCGATGGAGGCAACGGAGTGGCTGCCATGAATAGGCGGCATTCGCGAGCTGGAAAATGTAATAACTGGATACAAAGCTCACATCACTGAGGATTAATGCCGTCGAGGTGGTACAGCAATCGGGTTGATTGTTGGTGGCATGGATGCTCCCGGGGGCGAGCGTTCCACACACGCATGGCTACTTGAGAGCCACGAGCAATTGCACTGGAATGCGTGATGAATGTTGCGTGCGGCTATATTCACAGTCGGAGGTATAACATGGTAGCAATG
>WFMN01000186.1 GCA_015489095.1 Mariprofundaceae bacterium
GCCACCACGGCGGCGGCGCCTTCTCCGGCAAGGATCCGACCAAGGTGGATCGCTCCGCCTGCTACATGATGCGCTATGTCGCCAAAAATATCGTTGCCGCAGGGCTGGCTGATCGCTGCGAGGTGCAGGTGGCCTACGCCATCGGCGTCGCTCATCCGCTATCGGTGATGATCAACACCTTCGGCACCGGCAAGATCGACGAAGGCAAGCTGTCGGGGATCGTCCGCGAGGTGTTCGACCTGCGCCCAAAGGGGATCGTACAGGAGCTCGACCTGCTGCGGCCGATCTATGCCAAAACTGCGGCTTATGGCCACTTCGGCCGCGAGCTGCCGGAGTTCACCTGGGAGCGCACTGACAAGGCAGAGGCACTCAAGGCCGCTGCTGGTCTGTGAAGATTATTGAACCACAAAGGCACAAAGACACGAAGTAAAGAATAAGGTACTTGCTAAGTTTTTTCACCGCGGAGGCGCGGAGGCGCGGAGAAAAAGTGAGAAATCAAGGATCAAGTCCACACAAACATCTTCCTTTGTGTCTTCGTGTCTTTGTGGTTCCAAGTTTCCCAATCATCCGCTGAGGAGCACTGCAACGGGTTTCACCCCGCTAGGCTCAGCATTTATTGATAACGGTGCTCATATTTTTATCCACATAGGAGTATGAGAATAGACCATGTCTGAGTTTACTGACTTTCAAGTGGCGGATATGTCCGCCGAGACCATCGCCTTCGGCCGCAAGGAGCTCTCCATCGCCGAAACCGAGATGCCGGGATTGATGGCGCTGCGCGAGAAATATGGCGACGAACAGCCGCTCAAAGGAGCGCGCATCGCCGGATCGCTGCACATGACGATCCAAACCGGCGTGCTGATCGAAACCCTCAAAGCGCTGGGCGCCGAGGTGCGCTGGGCGTCGTGCAACATCTTCTCCACCCAAGATCACGCCGCCGCGGCCATCGCCGCCACCGGCACCCCGGTTTATGCCTTCAAGGGGGAGAGCCTCGATGAGTATTGGGAGTTCACCCACCGCATCATGGAGTGGAGCGATGGCGGCACCCCCAACATGATCCTCGACGACGGCGGCGACGCCACCCTGTTGGTGATCTTGGGCTCGAAGGCGGAGCAGGATCCGTCGGTACTGGACAACCCGAGCAGCGAGGAGGAGGTCGCCCTCTACGCCGCCATCAAGAAACGGCTGGCGGAGAAACCGGGCTGGTACGCCGAGCGCAAGGCGGCCATCCGCGGCGTGACCGAGGAGACCACTACCGGCGTCCACCGCCTCTACCAGATGCAGGAGCGCGGCGAACTCCCCTTCCCGGCCATCAATGTCAACGACTCGGTAACCAAATCGAAGTTCGATAACCTCTACGGCTGCCGCGAGTCGCTGATCGACGGCATCAAGCGCGCCACCGATGTGATGGTCGCAGGCAAGATCTGCGTGGTACTCGGCTACGGCGATGTCGGCAAGGGATGCGCGCAGGCGTTCAAAGGGATGGGCGCCACCGTCTGGGTAACCGAGATCGACCCGATCTGCGCGCTGCAGGCGGCAATGGAGGGCTACCGCGTGGTCAACATGGACGACGCCTGCCAACTGGGCAACATCTTCGTCACCACCACCGGCAACTACCATGTCATCACCCACGAGCACATGACCAAGATGCCGGATCAGGCCATCGTCTGCAATATCGGCCACTTCGACAACGAGATCGATGTCGCTTCCCTGCGCCAATACCAGTGGGAGAATGTGAAGCCGCAGGTCGATCAGATCATCTTCCCCGACGGGCGCCGCATCACCCTGCTGGCCGAGGGACGGCTGGTCAATCTGGGCTGCGCCACCGGTCACCCCAGCTTTGTGATGTCCAACTCCTTCACCAACCAGACGCTGGCGCAGATCGAGCTCTTCTGCCATGGCGAGCGGTACAGCAACAAGGTCTATACCCTGCCCAAGAAGCTGGATGAGGAGGTCGCCCGCCTCCACCTGCAGAAGATCGGCGTCCAGCTCACCACGCTCTCGCAGGAGCAGGCCGACTACATCGGGGTGCCGGTCGAGGGGCCGTACAAGCCCGACCACTACCGCTACTAGCGCCTGCGCCCGGCGATGAACGCCCCCATCGACTCCCTCATTGCCGGCCTCCTCCTTGCGCTGTCGCAGCCGTCACTCTCGATGGCTGCGACAGCGGACGAGGTGGAGGCGCAATTCGACCGCTCCGGTGACAAGCTGGTGGACGCCGAGGACTGGAAACAGCTCTCCAAGCAGGAACGACGCGACTATGTGCGGGCGCTGCTTCAGGCCTACTCCCCACACCACACACCCGCGGACGACCGTCGAACCACGCTTTACCTCAACGCGATAACTAGCTTATATCATTACAGATAAATAAAAAAACCTTACCAATCCAAGGTGCTGATGATCGTCGGCGACACGCAGAAAAGCGTTGCAATCGGAATGGCGACTCGCTATAAATCGCCGCGCTGGACGGACGGGGCATCCTTTGGATAGCGCACAGCACAGCCATTCCGAGGGGAGATTCCACACAGTATTGAAGGCGCAGGCGGCGGCGGTGATCGTGGCTGCCGCGGCGGGTCTGCTGGCAGGTGATCCGCGGATCGCGCTGTCGGCGGGTTGCGGCGCGCTGATCATGCTGGCCGTCAACGGCCTGTTAGCACAGCGAATCTCGGCATGGAGCCGTCAGGAGGGGCAACCGAACAGGCGCTCGGTCGGCACGGCCGCCGCCCGTTTCGCCATGGTGGCGCTGCTCTTGGTGGCCGCCTTCCACGCCGGGCTGTGGCTACCCGCGGTGGCCGGCGGAATGCTGGTCGCACAGCTTGCGGTCTATGTCACGGGCTTTTTGCTGCTGGTCAAACCGGACGAGATTCGGCAAGAGAAAAAGGACACAGAGGGAGAAACAGTTTGACTGAACAGGGTCACGAAAGCGGAATCGCAGGTCACCTCCATTACTGGACGCTGCACCTTAGCGATAGCAACCCCTTCCTGCAGATTCACTTGGATACCATGCTGCTCACCATCGTCATCGCGGCGGCGATGGTCTGGTTCTCCAAACGGCTGGGTGCGCAGCTGACATCGGGCGCCCCAACCGGCGCGCAGAACTTCGTCGAGTCGATCATCGAGTTTGTCAACCAGACCGTCAGCGACAACTTCCCCTCCAAAAACCCGCTGATCGCCCCGTTGGCGCTCACCATCTTCGTGTTTGTCTTCCTATGCAACACCATGGATATCCTGCCGGCGTTCCTGATGGGGCACATCGCCTCGCTGTTCGGCATCCCCCACTTCCGCCCGGTACCCACCAACGACCTCAACCTGCCGGCGGCGATGGCGGTCAGCGTCTTCGCCATGGTGCTCTACTACGAGTTCAAGCTCAAGCCCGTCCACTTCTGCAAGGAGCTGCTGTTCGAGCCCTTTACCAACTTGGTTCCCGCGCCGCTCAAGCCGATCGTGATGCCGATCAACCTGATCCTCAAGATCGTGGAAGAGCTGGCCAAACCGCTCTCCCTCGCCTTCCGACTTTTCGGCAACATGTTCGCCGGCGAGGTGATCTTCCTGCTGATCGCCTTCCTGCTCTTGGGCGGCGGCACCATCGGCATGATCTCCGGCTTCTTCGTCGGGCTGGGATGGAGCATGTTCCACCTCTTCATCGGCCTGCTGCAAGCCTTCATCTTCATGATTCTGACGATTGTTTACCTCTCCATCGCCCATCAGGCGCCGGAGCACTGAGTTTTCACCTATCCATACCAAAAAATAAAAAAAGGAGTTAATCACTATGGATGCATCTACTATCATTACCGCGGCAACTGCCATCTCGGTCGGCCTGATCTTGGCCGCAGCAGGTCTTGGATCCGCAATCGGTTGGGGCTTGATCACCTCCAAGACCCTCGAGGGTATCGCGCGCCAGCCGGAGATGCGGCCGCAACTGATGTTCAACATGTTCATCTTTGCCGGCTTGATGGAATCCTTCCCCTTCATTATCATGGCCTTCGCCCTCTGGTTCCTGTTCGCCAACCCGTTCATTTAAGGCAGGGAAGCTAGCAATCCAAACGATAACAAGGAGAAGCCATGAGCATTGACTTAACCTTTATCGGGCAGATCGTGGTGTTTCTCACCTTGGTCTGGTTGATGAAAAAACATCTCTACGGCCCGATGAACGAGCTGATGGAGGCGCGTTCGCGCAAGATTGCCGAGGGGCTGGCCGCGGCCGAAGCGGGTCAGGACGCCAAGGCACGGGCGGAGGCTGAGGTCGAGAAACAGTTGGCCAAGGCGCGCCGCGATGCGCAGGCGATTCTCTCCAAGGCGGAGAGCCGTGCCGCCGAGATCAACGAAGAGGCGGTACACAAGGCGCGCAGCGATGCCGAGCAGATCATCGCCGCCGGCAAGGAGGAGATCGAAGCCGCCGTTGAGCGAGCCCGTCAAGAGCTGCGCAGCGAGGTGGCGTCCATCGCGCTCAGCGCCGCCGAGCAGATTGTGCAGGCAGAGCTTGATGCCAAACGGCACACTGCGCTGATTGAGTCCATCATCGAACGCGAGTATCAGCAGGCATGAGCTCGGAAGCTGCCGTAGCAAGGCGCTACGCCCGCGCACTCTACGAGCTGATCGCCGAGGGCGGTGAGCAACTGCAAGCACCGCTGCTGCAACTGGCGGAAGCGGCCAAGGTGGATGAGGTGGCGGCGCTTTTGGAACGCACATCGGTTCCGGCATCGGCCAAGGTGAAGGTGCTCACCGCGATCGTCAAGGAGCTGCCCGCCGAACTCGGGCGCCTACTCGATCTGCTGGCCGCGCGCGGCAAACTGTCGCTGCTGCCGGAGATCGGCGCGCAGACCACGGCGCTGTTGCAGGCCGATGCCGACGCGATCGATGTCGAGCTGATCACCGCCGTCAAGGTGCCGGCCGCCGTCCGTAACAAGATCGCCGCCGCGCTGGAGTCGGTGGTCGGCAAGAAGCTGAAGGTCACCGCGCACCAAAACAAGACGATCATCGGCGGCTTTATCGTCAACATCGGCGACCGCCGCATCGACCATTCGATCCGCACCCGGCTCAACGGGATGCGCGCGGCGCTGGCGGGCTGACCCTTCTTGCCTGCCCACGAAACAACCATTATGAAAACAACCATTTCCTCACGGAAATCGACACTATTGAGGTATTCACATGAAGCTTGATACGGCGGAAATCAGTTCCATTATCAAAGAACAGATTAAGGGGTTTGAAGCGGCCTCTGCCGATGCCAATGTCGGCACCATCATCTCGGTCGGCGACGGCGTCGCCCGTATCCACGGACTCTCCGGCGCCATGGCCGGTGAGATGCTGGAGATCGGCGAGAGCCGCACCCTCTCCATGGTGCTGAACCTAGAAGAAGACAGCGTGGGCGCGGTCATTTTCGGTGAGTACCTCCACCTGCGCGAAGGCGACGAAGTGCGCTGCACCGGCAAGATCTTCGAGGTTCCGGTCGGGCCGGAGCTGAAAGGGCGGGTGGTCAACGCGCTGGGGCAACCCATCGACGGCAAGGGGCCGATCGAGACCAAGCAGAACGAGCAGGTCGAGAAGGTGGCGCCCGGCGTGATCTGGCGTCAGAGCGTGGACGAGCCGCTGCAGACCGGCATCAAGGCGATCGACGCCATGATCCCGATCGGCCGCGGCCAGCGCGAGCTGATCATCGGCGACCGCCAGACCGGCAAAACCGCGATCGCGCTCGACACCATCATCAACCAGAAGGATACCGGTGTCACCTGTATCTATGTGGCGATCGGCCAGAAGGCATCGACGGTGGCCAATGTGGTCACCACGCTGAAGGAGCATGGCGCGCTCGATCACACCATCATCGTCAGCGCCTCGGCCTCCGAGTCGGCGGCGCTGCAGTACCTCGCACCCTACTCCGGTTGCACCATGGGCGAGTATTTCCGCGACCGCGGCGAGGATGCGCTGATTGTCTATGACGACCTCACCAAGCAGGCGTGGGCCTACCGGCAGGTCTCCCTGATCCTGCGCCGTCCTCCGGGGCGCGAGGCTTACCCCGGTGATGTCTTCTACCTCCACTCCCGTCTGCTGGAGCGTGCCTCCCGCGTCAGCGCGGCCTATGTCGAAAACTTCACCAACGGCGAGGTCAAGGGCAAGACCGGCTCGCTGACCGCGCTGCCGATCATCGAAACCCAGGACGGCGATGTCTCCGCCTTCGTGCCGACCAATGTGATCTCCATCACCGATGGTCAGATCTTCCTCGAAACCGGCCTGTTCAACTCCGGTCAGCGCCCGGCGGTCAATGTCGGCCTCTCGGTCTCCCGTGTGGGCGGCGCCGCCCAGACCAAGGCGATGAAGAAGGTCGGCGGCGGCCTGCGCCTTGATTTGGCGCAATACCGCGAGTTGGCGGCATTCGCGCAGTTCGCCTCCGACCTGGACGAAGCCACCCGCCAGCAGATTGAGCGCGGCAAGCGCGGCATGCAGGTGCTCAAGCAGGCCGAGAATGCGCCGCTGAGCGTGGCCGAGATGTCCGCCATCCTCTACGCGCTCAACCACGGCGACCTGAACGATGTCGATGCCGACAAGGTGGTGTCGTTCGAGAAGGGGTTCTTAGCGCACCTCGCGCACGATCACGCCGAGATGATGAAGCGCTTCAACGAAAAGGCGGTGCTCACCGACGAGATCGCGGCGGAACTCGACAAGGCGCTGGCCGAATTCAAAGCCAGCGGCAGCTACTAGGTAGCAGTAGATGGCTTCTGCCAAAGAGATCCGCGGCCAGATCAAGGCGGTGCAAAACACCGCCAAGATCACCAAGGCGATGGAGATGGTGGCCGCATCCAAGATGCGCAAGGCACAGGATCGCGCCAGCGACGCCAAGGCCTACGCCGAGGGGATCAAACGCATCATCCACAACCTGACCCAATCCCACCCCGAATACGCCCACCCCTTTCTGGTGGAACGCGGGCAGGTCAAGCGGGTCGGCATCATCATTGTCACCACCGATAAGGGGTTGTGCGGCGGCCTCAACAGCAACGAGTTCCGGCACACGCTGGAGCTGATGAAGCAGCAGACCGTGGATGTCGATCTCTTCACCATCGGGCGGCGCGGGGAATCCTTCGCGAAGCGGATCGGCGCCAAAAACCTCGCCAGCAAGCAAGATGTGACCGACGCCGCCCAGATCAGCGAGATCCTCGGTGTGGCCAAGGTGGCGATGGACGCCTACTTGGATGGCACCCTAGATCGGGTCTATCTGGTCTCCAACCTGTTTATCAACACCATGACGCAACAGCCGCAGTCGATGCAACTGCTCCCCTGCCCCGTCGCCGAGGAGAAGACCCGCGACCAGTATTGGGACTACCTCTACGAGCCCGACAGCAAAGAGGTGTTGGACGGGCTGCTCAACCGCTATGTCGAGTCGCTGATCTTCAACGCCGTGATCGAGAACAAGGCGTGCGAACACTCCGCCCGCATGGTGGCCATGAAGGCCGCCACCGACAACGCCAACGCCATGGTCGGAGAGCTTCGCACCACCTACAACAAGGCGCGTCAGGCCGCGATCACCCAAGAGATCGCCGAGATCTGTGCCGGCAGCGCCGCAACAAGTTAATTTTAGAGAGGTCATAAATTATGAGTGATGGAAAAATCGTCCAGGTGATCGGCCCGGTTGTCGATGTCCGCTTCGACTCCGGCAAACTGCCCGAAATCTATAACGCCCTGATCGTGGAGAGCGCAGGCCTAACGCTGGAGACCCAGCAGCACATCGGCGACAACACCGTGCGCGCCATCGCGCTCGGTGCCACCGACGGACTCAAGCGCGGCATCCCGGTGAAAAACACCGGCGCGCCGATTCAGGTTCCGGTAGGCGAGGCCACCTTGGGACGCATCATGGATGTGCTCGGTCGCGGCATCGACTTCGACGGCGAAGAGGTGAAGTCCGAAAAACGGATGTCGATCCACCGTCAAGCGCCCACCTTTGAAGAGCTGTTGCCGTCGCAGGAGATCCTAGAGACCGGCATCAAGGTGATCGACCTGATGGCGCCAATCGCCAAGGGCGGCAAGGTCGGTCTGTTCGGCGGCGCCGGCGTCGGCAAGACCGTGAACATGATGGAGCTCATCAACAACATCGCCAAGGCGCACGGCGGCTATTCGGTCTTCGCCGGCGTGGGTGAGCGCACCCGCGAGGGGAACGACTTCTACTACGAGATGAAGGAATCCAATGTGTTGGACAAGGTGGCGCTGGTCTATGGCCAGATGAACGAGCCGCCGGGAAACCGTCTGCGCGTGGCGTTGACCGGCCTGACCATGGCGGAGTACTTCCGCGACGAGGGGCGCGATGTGCTGATGTTCATCGACAACATCTACCGCTACTCGCTGGCCGGCGTGGAGGTCTCCGCGCTGCTCGGCCGCATGCCGTCGGCGGTGGGCTACCAGCCGAACCTGGCCGAAGAGATGGGGCGCCTGCAGGAGCGCATCGCCTCGACCAAGGTCGGCTCCATCACCTCGGTGCAGGCGGTCTATGTGCCGGCCGACGACTTGACCGATCCGGCGCCGGCCACCACCTTCGCCCACTTGGACTCCACCATCGTGCTCTCGCGCCAGATCGCCGAGCTCGGCATCTATCCGGCGGTCGATCCGCTGGATTCCACCAGCCGCCAGCTCGACCCCAAGGTGATCGGCATCGAGCACTACGAGGTGGCGACCGGTGTGCAGCGCACCCTGCAACGCTACAAGGAGCTGCAGGACATCATCGCCATCCTCGGCATGGATGAGCTCTCCGACGACGACAAGCTTATCGTCAACCGCGCGCGCAAGATGCAGCGTTTTCTGTCGCAGCCGTTCCATGTGGCCGAGGTCTTTACCGGTTCTCCCGGCATCTATGTCAAGCGCGAAGAGACCATCGCCGGCTTCAAGGCGATCCTGAGCGGCGATTACGACGACCTGCCCGAGCAGGCCTTCTACATGGTTGGGTCGATCGATCAGGCGGTAGAGAAGGGCAAGAAGATGGCGGCCAAAGGGTAAGCGATGAGCGTCCCTGTGTTAGTTGCCACCGCCGAACGCGAGGTCTATCGCGGCGATGCGGACTTTCTGGTCGCCCCGGGCGCAGCCGGCGAGCTCGGCATCATGCCCAAGCACACCCCGCTGCTGAGCGCGTTGCAGCCGGGCGAACTGCGCATCCATCTGGGCGACCACCTCGACGAGGTCTTCGTTTCCGGTGGCTTCATCGAGGTGCAGCCCGATATGATCACCGTGCTGGCTGACTCCGCCGAACGGGCGGCCGATATCGACGAGGCCGCCGCTGCCGAGGCGGCGCGGCGCGCGGAAGAGATGCGCGACAGCAACAACGGTGATATCGACTACGCCCGCGCCAGCGCGGAGATCGCCATCACCGCCGCTCGGCTGGAGTTCCTCAAAAAACGAAAGAAACGCTGACCACATCGGTTTGCGATCGATACCGTTGATCACCAAGAAGGGTCGCAGCGATGCGACCCTTTTTGCGTAAGGGATCCGTAGGAGTCCGAAGAATGACCATTGTTGAACCACTGGATGACCTACAGGTGTGCGTGCTTGCCGCCGGCAAGGGCAAGCGGATGTGCTCCTCGCTGCCCAAGGTGCTCCACCCGGTGCTGGGTCGCGCCATGCTCGACTATATCCTGCACACCGTCGAAGAGCTGCAACCCAAGGGGATCGCGCTGGTCACCGGCCACGCCTCCGATCAGGTGCAGGCGCATGTCGGCAACCCCGCCAACCTGTCGTGGGTGATTCAGGATAAGCAGCTCGGCACCGGCCACGCCGTCCGCCAGTGCGAGGCGGTGATCAACGATGTGCGCGATGTGTTGATAGTCTGCGGCGACACCCCGCTGTTACGCAGCGCCACCCTGCGCCACTTGGTGGCCGCCCACCGGCGTAGTGACGCCGGTATCACCGTATTGACCGCCTTCCCCCCATCGCCGCAGGGCTACGGGCGCATCGTCCGCGACGGGGCGGGCGCGATCACCCGCATCGTCGAGCAGCGCGACGCGGATGGCGCCGAGCAGCAGATCGCCGAGGTGAGCACCGGCATCTACTGCGTCCGCTTCGATACCCTCTTCACCCTGCTCCACCGGGTGGAGAACCACAACGCGCAGCACGAATACTACCTGCCCGACATCGTCCCCATCGGCCTAAAGGAGGGGATCAAGGTGGCCAGCGCCGCCATGGAAGACCCATCCGAGATGCTCGGCATCAACAACCGCGCCCAACTGGCGGAGGCGGAGCGGGCGATGCAGCAGCGCATCATCCACGACTGGCAGCTGCAGGGGGTGACCATCGAACAGCCGGAGAGCGTGCGCATCGAGCACGCGGTGCGCATCGGCAGCGACACCACCATCCACGCCGGCAGCCAACTGCTCGGCTCCACCACCATCGGTGACGGCTGCGAGATCGGCCCCTACGCCATCATCGACCACGGCTGGATCGACGATCAGGTCAAGGTGCTGCCCTTCTCCCACATCGACCACGCCAGCGTGGGCGAACAGGCCACCGTCGGCCCCTTCGCCAGACTGCGGCCGGAGGCCAAGCTGGCCGACTCCGTCCACATCGGCAACTTTGTCGAGGTCAAGAAGTCGATTGTCGGTTCCGGCAGCAAAATCAATCACCTAAGCTATGTCGGCGATAGCATCATCGGCGAGGCGTGCAACATCGGCGCCGGCACCATCACCTGCAACTACGACGGCGCCAACAAGCACCAAACCACCATCGGTGATCGCGTCTTCATCGGCTCCGACACCAAGCTGATCGCCCCGGTCACGGTGGGGGACGACGCCACCGTCGGCGCCGGCAGCATCCTCACCAAGGATGTACGCAAGGGAGGACTGACCCTGTCGGCGCGGCCGGAGCAGCGCCACCTCCCCCACTGGCAGCGCCCGCGCAAGCAGCACAAGGGGTAGCCCGCCGTGTGCGGTATCATCGGGGCGGCTTTTCCCGCGCGGGATGTCTGCCCCATCCTGTTGCAGGCGCTGCGCTGCATGGAGTATCGCGGATACGATAGCGCCGGCGTCTGCCTAGCGGCCGACAACACCCTAAAGTGCGTCAAAGAGGCGGGAAAACTCCACCATCTGGAGCAGCGGCTCACGCACGACCCCATCGCCGCCAATTGCGGCATCGGCCACACCCGCTGGGCCACCCACGGCGAGGCCAACCAAGCCAATGCCCACCCCCACCTAAGCCCCAACTGGGCGGTGGTGCACAACGGCATCATCGAAAACCACGCCGCCCTGCGCCGGCAGCTGACCGCCGAGGGCGCCGCCCTGCGCTCGGAAACCGATAGCGAGGTGATTCCGTGGCTGCTGGAGCAGAAGAGCGCCACGAGCGACGAGGGGCGTTGGCGGCAGGTGCTCCAACAGCTTGACGGCGCCTTCGCCATCGCCGCCATCAAGCGTGGCGCGCCCGACAGGCTCTGGTTCGCCCGCAAGGGGAGCCCGCTGCTGCTGGCGAAGGGGGATAACGGCGTGCTGGTCGCCTCCGACGCGCTGGCGGTCACTGGACACGCCACCCAGGTGCTCTACCTGGAGGAGGGCGAATGGGGCTGGATCAGCCACGATAGCCTAGCGCTGTTCGATCCAACCGGCGCGCCGCTGTCGCGCGCTTGGCAGCCGATGCCGACCACCCAGACCGCCACCGACAAGGGCGGCTTCGACCACTACATGGATAAGGAGATCCACGAGCAGCCGGCGGTGATCGACCGCATCCTCGACCACTACATCCGACCCGACCACACCATCGCCTTTCCGCAGGCCGCTTGGCTGCAAAGCGAGCCGCTGCCGGATCGCATCGTGATGATCGCCTGCGGCACCTCCTACCACGCCGCCCTCGCCGCGCGCTACTGGCTGGAGCATTTTCTGCACATCCCGGTGGAGGTCGATGTCGCCTCGGAATACCGCTACC
>WFMN01000187.1 GCA_015489095.1 Mariprofundaceae bacterium
CAGCAGGGCGACAAAGCCGATCACCGCCAGCAGCACCGTCAGCGGGTAGATGCTGGCCTGTTTGATCTGTGCCATCAGCTGTTCGACCCACTCCATGTACCGCTTGAGCTCCTCGAAGGTGGAGATCAGGTTGCCGCTGAACTCCCCCGCCTTCACCAGATCGACCACCTGTTTCTCAAACACATTGGGGTGCAGCGCCATCGCCTCATAGACCGAGACGCCGGCGTGGATATTGCGCGACATATCGTTGATGACCCAAGCAAACCCCTTGTTATCCCCCTCGCGCCCCATCTCTTCCAGCGCATCGACCACCGTTACCCCGGCCTTCATCAACTGTGCCATGCCGGCGAAGAACTGGATCAGGTCGCGCCGCTTCACCTTCTGTTTGCGCAGCTTGTCGGTCTCGTCGGCCTTGTCGTTTTTGGTGGCGTCGATCAGCCAGTAGCCGGTCTGCAACAGCATGGCGTCCAGCGCCGGCACATCGGCGGCGCTCATGTTGCCGGTCACCTCGGTGCCGTTGCGATCCATTGCTCGGTAGCTGAACTCAGGCATGGCGTTTTTCTACCGCAAAGGGGCGGGAAGCCAAATCTGATCCCATCGCAAAAAGTCCGTCCATGGCCGCGATGCCGACTTCTTGCGAAGTCGTCAAATCTGTAGGAGGGGTCTCCAGACCCCGAACCCTGCGCGGCGGGGTGATGGTTTTTACCGCAAAGGCGCAAAGGCGCGGAGGAGAGGATGGGAACCCCGTCATGCCGGCCTCCGAGCCGGCATCCATGTGGCCTGCGGTGATGATGGATACCGGCCTGCGCCGGCGTGATGCATCAACTCAGTGCCCTCGCGTCACCCGCATCACTTCCATCACCGTGGTCAGCCCCTGCAGCGCCTTGCTGATGCCATCCATGAACATGGTGCGCATCCCGTTGGCGATGGCGAGGCGCGTAAGTTCGCTGGTGTTGGCGCCATGCACGATGGCGTCGTGAAACTTATCGTCGAGCAGCAGCACCTCGTTGATGGTCACCCGTCCCTTGTAGCCGCTCTTCCCGCAGGCGTCGCACCCCTTGGGCTGCCACAGCTTGGGGTTGCTATCCGCCTTGAGCGGCACCCCGGCATCCGCCAGCTCCTGGCGCGGATTCGCCACCTCCTCCTTGCACTCCGGGCACAGCTTGCGCACCAGCCGTTGCCCCATCACCGCCCCTAGGCAGGCCGGCAGCAGGTAGGGCTCGATCCCCATGTCGATCAGCCGTGGGATGGCGCCCACGGCGTCGTTGGTGTGGAGGGTGGAAAAGACCAGATGGCCGGTCAGCGAGGCGCGCACCGCGAGCTCCGCGGTTTCGCCATCGCGGATCTCGCCGAGCAGGATCACATCGGGATCCTGCCTGAGCAGCGCGCGCAGGCCGGAGGCAAAGGTGAGCCCCACTTCCGGGTTGACCTGCGTCTGCCGCACCAGCGGGATGCGGTACTCGATCGGGTCTTCCAGCGTAAAAATGGAGCGATCCTCGGAGTTGATCTCGCCCAGCGCGGCATACAGGGTGGTGGTTTTACCGGAACCGGTCGGTCCCGTCACCAGAATCACCCCGTGCGGACGGTCGATCGCGCTGGCGAAGCGCTGTTTGTTGATGGTGGAGAGGCCGACCGCCTCCAGATTGAGATCCATCTTGCCCTGATCGAGCAGCCGCATGACGATATTCTCGCCATGCGCCGTCGGCAGCGTGGAGACACGCAGATCGACCTCGCGCCGCCCGAACGGAAAGTGGATGCGCCCATCCTGCGGGATGCGCTTTTCGGTGATGTTCATCCCCGCCATGATCTTCAGGCGGGCGATCACCGCCAGTTGCAACGGCTTGGGGATCAACACCGAACGGTGCAGCAGACCGTCAATCCGCATCCGTACCCGCACGATCTTCTCGTCCGGCTCGATGTGAATATCGGTGGCTTGCAGCTTGATCCCCTCGGCGATCAACTGATCCACCAGCCGCACCATCGGCGCGCTGCCGGCATCCTCCTCCTGCGCGGAAACCCCCTCGCGCAGGATCTTGTCCATGGTATCCTCGATGCTGACGCCCTGCATGTAGTTGCGGGCGATGGCGTCCATCACATCGCCTTCCGGCGCGCTGGCCACCTCCACCCGCAGCTTGCACTGCTTCTCCAGCGTATCGATGGCCACCACATCGTACGGGTCGGCCATCACGATGGTGATGGTATGGTTTGCGTCGTGGATCTCGTAGGGGATCAGGCGGAAGCGGGTGGCCATCTCGTGCGGTACCAGCTTCAGCACATCGGGGTCGATCACCGCGTTGGAGACATCGATCACCCGGGTGTTGGTTTCGCTGGCCATCGCGTCGGCCAG
>WFMN01000188.1 GCA_015489095.1 Mariprofundaceae bacterium
AGCGGTGCGCAACTACCCCCCATCCAAGCGGGCCAAGCTGGTGGCCGACCGTTTGGGGGTCGGTAAGCAGCGCGTCTATGCCCTGATCCACCGACCATGAACAGCGGCGCCGACAGCCATGTGGCGCACGGTCGCGCGGCGGAGCAGTTGGCGGTGGAGTTCGTCGCGCGGCAGGGATACCAAGTGCTCGATCGCAACGCCCGCGGCGGGCGCGGCGAGCTCGACATCGTCGCGCGGCGAGGTGCGCTGCTGGTCTTTGTGGAGGTGAAGGCGCACAAGCGACCGGAATCCTCGCTACAGGCGATGACACTGCGTAAGCAACGGCGGCTATTGTCGGCGGCCGAGGCGTGGCGCATGCGCCATCCCGCGTTGGCGGGGTTGCAATGTCGCTTCGATGTGATCATTGTCTGCCCGCAGACCCATCAGATTAGCCACTACGAGGATGCCTTTCGCCCATGACCACCCAGCTTATCGACGACCTGCTTTGTGAAGGGATCGCCCTGCGTCAGCGGATGCGCGGCACATTGCCGCCACGCTTGCAGCGGGGTGCTGAAATGATGGTGGCCTGCCTGCAACAGGGGGGCAAGATCATCGCTTGCGGCAATGGCGGCTCCGCCGCGGATGCCCAGCACTTCGCCGGCGAACTGGTCAACCGTTTCGAACAGGATCGCGAGGCGCTGGCCGCCGTGGCCATCACCCACGACGCCTCGGTGATCACCAGTATCGGCAACGATATCCATTTTGACGCCATCTTCGCCCGCCAGGTGGCGGCGTTGGGGCGCAAGGGGGATCTGCTGCTGGCGATCTCCACCAGTGGCAACTCCGCCAATGTGCTGGCGGCCGCCGATCGGGCGGGCGAAATCGGCATGGAGGTGATCGCCTTGACCGGTGGTGACGGCGGCAGGTTGGGCGCGCATCCCGCGGTGGCGCTCCATCTCAATATCGCGCATGATTCGACCCCGCGGGTGCAGGAGATGCATATCACCTGCCTCCATATTCTATGCACATTGATCGACCAAGTGTTTGTGCAACATGGAGATGACGGCCTCGACAGAAGTCATCATCGCGGCCACGGACGGATTCGGGGAAAGGATTCCCCTCCTACAGAGGCTGTAGGAGCGGTTTCCAACCGCGAATTGCCACGGACGGACTTTGTGCGATCTGCCATGGAGACGACGAAGCGTGAAAACCATCGAATTTGACCGGCTACCCACCGTTCCCTTGGCGGAGCAGAACGCGCTGTGCGAGGCGGATGATTTTTCCGGCGTCTATCGCAAGGGGGGAAGCTTTGCCGACTTCCTCTATTCGCTGCCGGCGCTGGGGGCGGGGCGCGCGCTGATGCAACTGCGCGACGCGCTGCTCGCCGCCCGCCGCGGCGGTCACGGCGTGTTGCTGATGTGTGGCGGCCACCTGGTGGAACGCGGATTGACCCCGATTGTGAACCGCGCCATCGCCGATCAGCGGATCTCCGCGCTGGCGATCACCGGTAGCGCCATGGTGAAGGATGTGGAGGTGGCGCTGGCCGGGCGGGTGTTCGCTTCGCAGTCGGCGGAAGGGGTGGGCAGTGAGAGCTGTACCCTGATCAAGGAGGCGATCGATTGGGCGGCGGAAGAGGGGTGCGGCCTAGGCGCCAGTGTCGGTCACAAGCTGATCGATGTTGCCGCTCCCCACCGCGAACACTCCATGCTGGCGGCGGCGGCCGAGGCGGGGATGCCGCTTACCGTGCATCCCGCGATCGGCGCGGATGCCTACAACCGCTTTCCGCACCTCAATGGCGAGGCGTTCGGAGCCGCCGCCGTGCGCGATTTCCGTGAGTTCACGGCGATGGTGGCCGCCAGCAGCCACGGTGTGATCCTGAATGTGGCCTCGGCGGTGGTGATGCCCCGTCTGCTACAGGAGGCGATGACGGCGGTACGCAGCAGCGGGATGACGCTGCGGCAGGTAACCGCCTGCCTGTTGGCGACGGCCGGTTTCGCCGAGGCGGAGTCCGTGGTGCGCAAGGCGGTGGGAGATGATGGCCATACCCTGCGCATGCATGGCGCGATCGAATTGCTGTTGCCGCTGGTGATGGCGGCGGTTATTGAAGCGGAGGGAGGGTGAGTCGTGGGTCGTATTGAGGAGAGGCGGAAGGAGAATATCCGGTGGAATCGTCGTAAAACCGATCTTCCGATTCCCCTTTATCTTATTTTGGCCATTATTCTGATGGTAATTGGTTATGCGATAGGAGAGATGTTCGATTGAGAAAGAAAGAGTTATGGTTACTTCTGGTGATGGCGGGGATGCTCTCCTCCTGTGTGGCGACCGCACTGGTCGGCGGCGCGGCGGCCACGGTGAGCGCGGCCAAGGATGAGCGCCCGATCGGTGAGCATCTTGATGATATCAAGCTGGCAACCATGTTGGATACCCGGCTGATCGCCGAAAAGGATATGCCCTCCCGTTGGGTGAGTATCGAGGTGGTGCATGGCGTGGCCTATCTGACCGGCTACCTGCCGTCGCAACACCATATCGATCGCGCCATCGCCATCGCCCGCTCCATCGATGGGATGCGGGGGGTACACAGCGAGCTGGTGGTTGGCGCACCCAAGGTGACCGACTACTTCTCCGGCAGCTACATCACCGCCAAGGTAAAGGCGAAGCTGCTGCAGGATCCGGTGGTTTCCGGGTTGACGATCCATGTCACTACCGTGGAAGGCCGGGTCTATCTGCAGGGAGTGGTCGCCAACGAGATCCAGCGGGTGCGGGCCAAGGAGCTGGCGCTCTCGGTCAGCGGCGTCACGGCGGTGGTGGATCTACTGACGATGACCAACAACCACTGATCCCCCGTGATGGCCGTGCTGCGCTGGGACGAGGCGATCGCCCGCTGTCGGCAGTGGCGGCAAGCGGGGCTGCGGGTGGTCTTTACCAACGGCTGTTTCGACCTGCTCCACCCCGGCCATGTCACCTACCTGGCGCAGGCACGGGCGCTGGGCGACCGGCTGATCGTCGGGCTGAACGACGACGCCTCGGTGCGGGGGCTGAAAGGGGAGGGGCGGCCGATCAACTCCGAGGAGGTGCGTGGCTGCATGCTGTCGGCGCTGCGCGCGGTGGATGCGGTGGTCTGCTTCTCGCAGCCGACCCCGCTGCAACTGATCACCGCCCTCCGTCCCGATGTGCTGGTGAAGGGGGGCGATTACCGGCCGGAGACGATTGTCGGCGCCGATGAGGTGCGGTCATGGGGCGGTGAAGTGGCGGTGATGCCGTTTGTGGGCAACTACTCGACGACGGCGCTGTTGCAGCGTATTCGTCAACTTCCCGATTAGATGACGACTTCGAAAGAAATCGGCATCGCGGCCACGGATGGCCGTCAAGCAAAAAGTCCGTCCATGGTAATTCGCGGTTGGAAACCGCTCCTACAGCCTGTAGGAGGGGAATCCTTTCCCCGAACCCGTCCATGACCGCGATAACGACTTTTTGCGCAGTCCTCATTCGATGACGCATCAGCCGCTGGTGATCGTCGCCGACCGCCATATCTGGGAGGCGGAGTCGGCCTTCGCCGATCTTCCCGGCTACCGGGTTGACCTGCGAATCATGGAACAGGGAGAGATCAGCGCTGCCGCGGTTGCCGATGCCGATATCCTGTTGGTGCGCTCCTCCACCAAGGTCGATGGTGATCTGCTGCGCGGTAGCCGCGTGCGCTTTGTCGCCACCGCGACCGTGGGTGATGACCACATCGATCTCGACTACCTGAGCCGCCACCGTATCGCCTTCGCCTCCGCCGCCGGCAGTTCCACCGGGTCGGTGGTGGAGTACCTCACCACGGTTCTGTTGGTGCTGCACTGCGACCACGGCGTCGCGTTGCCGGACAGCACGCTGGGGGTGATCGGGGTAGGTCGCATCGGCGGCCGGGTGGCGGAACGGGCGGCCGCCCTCGGCATGCGGGTGCTGCGCAACGATCCGCCGCTATGGCAGCGTGACCCCGACGGGGCGTGGCATCCACTGGAGACGCTGCTGCGGGAGGCCGATCTGCTCACCATCCACACCCCGCTGCTGCGTGATGGCGCGCACCCTACCTACCATCTGCTGGATGCGGCGGCGCTGCGCCGCTTCCGGGGGTGGGTGGTGATCAATGCCGCGCGCGGCGCGGTGGTCGATAACCGCGCCCTGCTGGCGTGGCTGGATGGCGACAGCAGGCGACTGGCGGTGCTGGATTGCTGGGAGGGGGAGCCGCGTATCGACCGTGACCTGCTCGCCCATCCCGGCGTGGTGGTTGCCACCCCCCACATCGCCGGCCATTCGCTGGATGGAAAAGCGGCCAATACCCAGTTTGTTTACGATGCGTTATGCAGGTTTCTTCAAGTGCAGGGCGAATGGCACATGAATCGCATCCTCACCGATCCCGCCCCGCAGCCGTGGCCGGTTCAGGCAGGGTCGCCATGGCGGCAGGTGGCGGCCATGGCGCGCGCCCGCTATCCGATCGACGACGATGTGTCCGCCTGCCGGGCGCTGCTGGCGCTGCCCGATGAGCGCTTCGCGGCCGCCTTTACCCACTACCGCCGTCACTATCCGGTGCGGCGAAGCTGGGCGCGCAGCCCATTTCTGCTCGAACCGTATGACGCGGAATTGGCGGAGTTGGCGACGCGCGCCGGGCTGGCCATTGCGCGCGGGTGATGCCAGCGCCACCGCTCCATATCGTCCTCTTCGAGCCGGAGATTCCGCCCAACACCGGCAATATCGCCCGCCTCTGCGCCTGTACCGGCTGCGCGCTGCATCTGGTGCATCCGCTCGGCTTCGCGATTGATGATCGTGCGCTGCGCCGCGCAGGGCTCGATTACTGGTCGTACTTGACGGTGGAGGAGCATGAAAACTGGGCGCAACTACGCCGCCACCTTACCGGAACACGGCGCTGGTTCGCCCTCTCCACCAAGGGATGCACCCCCCTGTGGCAAGCCCGCTTCTCCGCCGGCGATGTGCTGGTGATGGGGCCGGAGACGCGGGGGTTGCCCAAGGCGATACGCAACGAGATCGCCACCTTGCGCATTCCGCTCAGGTCGGACGCGCCGGTGCGATCACTCAATCTTTCATCCGCCTGTGCGGTGGCGACCTACGAGGCGCTGCGCCAGTTGGATTGGCAGGAGGAACCATGCGGACGACGATAGAACCACAGGCTGCGGAAACGGGGGCGTCCCCAGCGGGGCAGGAAGCGGGCGTCGGCGCCAAGCGCACGCTGATCAGCGCGGGCGGCGTGTTGTTGGCGCTGCTGGCGGTTGCGGGGTGGCAGCTTCCCGTGCTGACGGCGATTTACGGTCAGCGGCAGGTGGGGCAGGCCGGTTGGGCGCTAAACGGGCTGGTGGTGGCGCTGTTCGTTGTCGGGCTGGTTCGGCTGTTGCAGCAGTTGCTGGCCGCGGTGCGTGAAGAGCAGGTGTTGACCAAGGCGATGCAGCTTGCGCCGACCAACGCCGATCTGCTGCCGACATCGCTGCCCGCCGACTCGATTATCGGCGCCCGTCTGGCCGCGATGCAATCGATGCACGCCCGCAACCAGCCGATCCGGCAGGATCTATTGGCCTCGGCCTTGGTGGCGCGCTACGGCAGCAATATGACGCTGCCCAGGTTTGTGAACAACAGCCTGATCCTATGCGGTGTGTTTGGCACCATCGTGTCGTTGTCGATGGCGTTGATCGGCGCCTCCGACCTGCTCAATACGGTCAACAGTAGCGGGATGGGGCTGGTGATCCACGGCATGTCCACGGCGTTATCGACCACCATGACGGCGATCGTCTGTTACCTCTACTTCACCTGGCTGCTGCACAGCGTCGCCGATGTGGAGACGCGCCTGCTGGCCGCGGTGGAGCAGTTTACCGCCCACCATCTGATGCCGCTGTTTCATGTCGATGCCGACAGCATTAACCATCAGTTGGCGGAGCTGCTGCTGTCGATGGCGAAATTGGTGGAGAAGATGGAGTCGGCGGCCGCCACCCAGCCGGAGTTGATCGCCGCGATCGCCGAGTTGCGTGAGCAGCAGCGGCAGATGCAGGTGCAACAGCGGGAGGATATGGCCGAGGTGGCGCGGCTGCTGCAACAGGGGTTCAGGCTGGGATGACGATGTTTCCCGACCTTAGGGTGCACCGCGTCGGCGTGCGCGAGGAGGGGTTTTGGCCGTCGTTTACCGACATCATGATGGTGATCGTCATGATTTTTCTCATGGCGATGCTGGGGCTGTTGCTGCGCAACATGGATCTGGTCGGCAAGCTGCAGGCAGCGCTGCACGAGGCGCAGCAGGCGGCGCAGAAGATCAAGCGCACCAGCAGCGCCAATCAGGATCTCAGCAGCCGTTTGGCGCAGAGCGAGCACGATCTGGAGATGATGCGGGCGCAGTTGATGGATGTCAGCGCGCAGCGTAAAGCGGTGGAGGCGCGGTTGGCGGCGGCGCAGCAGGCCGAGGCGTCGTGGCGGCAGAAGGCGGAACAGCTGCAGCGGAACTACCAGCAGCTTCAGGGCGAGAAGCAGTCGCTGGACGATACGCTGACAACGCTGCGCGCGCAGCTGGAGCAGAACCGGCTGGCGGCGGAAGCGCAGTCGCGGCAGGCGGCGGAACAGCTCAAACAGGCGCGGCAGCAGCTGCAGCAGCAGGGGGTGGATCTCGCCAAGCTGCGTGCCGCGCTGGCGGAGCAGGATACGGCCAACCGCCTGCTGCGCGATGACTACAGCGAACTGGCGGCCAAATACCAGCGGCTGATTCGCCCCGCGCGCTCCAGCTTGGGCAAGGTGGTGGTGACGGTGCGCTATCTGCGGCGTGACGGGAAGTTGAAGATCGCCATCCAACCACCGGATAGCAAGGGGTTTATCGATGTGGATAGCGTGCGGCTGCACCAGATGTTGTCGCAGTTGAAGCAGAAGTTGGGACGCAAGCTCTATGTGCGTATTCTCTTCCCTAGGGATAGCGGCCTGTCGTACAACGAGGCGTGGCGGATCACCGAATCGCTGCTGCGGTTGTATGATTATTACTATCAGGAGTAGATGCCGACTTCGCAAGAAGTCCACGGCAATTCGCGGTTGGAAACCGCTCCTACAGCCTGTAGGAGGGGAATCCTTTCCCCGAACCCGACTCAGGATTAGCATGCCCCGATGCGTATGATTGTGATCGGTGGTGGCATTATCGGCTGTTTGACCGCCTGCCGTCTGCGCCAGCAGGGGGCGGATGTCACCCTGATCGAACGCGGCGAATTGGGGCGCGAAGCGTCGTGGGCGGGGGCGGGGATCCTCTGCCCGATCCAGCCTTGGCTCTACCCGGACGCCTTCACCGAATTGGTGCAGCACAGCCTGAACCTTTACCCAAGCTTACAAGCGGAACTCTTTGATCGCACGGCGATTGATATCGAGTGGCAGCGTTGCGGCCTAGTGATCCCCTTCTTCGGGGATGAGCCGCACTGGCAGGCGGCGATCGGTTGGTCGCAGCGTTTCGGTTGGCGGATCGAACAGCAGGAAGCGGCGGAGGCCTTGCGGGCGGAGCCGACACTGGCGGCAACGGTGCAACGCGCGCTCTACTGGCCGCAGGTCGCCCAGTTGCGCAACCCCCGTCTACTGAAGGCGGTGCAGCGCTGGATGGTGCAGCTCGGCGTTGCGGTACGCAGCCATACCGAGGTGCGGCGGCTGCTGGTGGAGGGGGGCGTGATCCGCGGCGTGGAGCTGGACGATGGCGGCCATCTCACCGGAGATCGCGTGCTGCTGGCCGCGGGGAGTTGGAGCGACAGCCTGCTGCAACCCTTGGGCAAGGGGCTGACGATCCGTCCCGTCAAGGGGCAGATTGTCTTGCTGGTAACCAAGCCGGGAACGGTACGCCATATCGTCAAGCATGACGACATCTACCTGGTGCCACGCGCCGATGGCCGCCTGCTGGTGGGGGCGACGATGGAGGATGTCGGCTTCCGCGGCGGCAACACGGTGGCCGAGGTACACGGGCTGCTTGATGGCGTGATGCGGATGTTTCCGGGGCTGGCGGCGTGTGAAATTGAACGGCAGTGGATGGGCTTTCGCCCCGGCAGCCCCGATGGGCTCCCCTTTCTGGGGGCGATCGAAGGGGTGGCCGGCCTCTTTGTCGCTAGCGGCCACTACCGCAATGGGGTGGCGTTGGCGCCCGTCACCGCCCAGTGCATGGCGGAGTTGATGCTGGATCAGCCGCCATCCGTGGATCTCGCCCCCTTCTCCCCATCGCGAATGGTTGACTTTTCCAACGGGTTGGGTTACAACTAGTCGATTCATGAGCAGATCGCAAAAAGTCGGCATCGCG
>WFMN01000189.1 GCA_015489095.1 Mariprofundaceae bacterium
ACAAGCGGATGAACCGCAATATGGTCAAGGTGGCGATGGCGGCGGCCGAAGAGGCGGATGTGCTGCTCTTGATGCACGATGTCACCAAGCCGGTGGATCGGGAGATGGAGCAGTTGATGACGCTGCTTGCCGAGCGCCACCGGGATCGTCCACGGCTCCATCTGCTGAATAAGATCGACCGCATTGCCTACAACGATCTGCTGCCGAGGCTGGCACAGCTGAATGCGCTGGATTCGGCGGCGCACGCCTTCGTCCCGATTTCAGCGCGCAAGGGAACGCAAGTTGATGAATTACTTAATATCATAACCCCTTTGCTTCCGCAACAGCCACCACTCCACGATCCGGAGTGGTTCACCGACCAGAGCGCACGCACGCTGGCGGCGGAGTATGTTCGCGAGCAGCTTTTCTTATCGATGCAGCAGGAGATTCCGTTCCAAACCGCGGTGGTCATCGAGAAGTTTCACCAGCATGGCCATGCCATCGATATCGAGGCGGTGATTTTGGTGGGCAGCAAAAGCCACAAACCGATGGTGATCGGCAAGGGTGGCGCGCGCCTGAAACAGATCGGCAGCGCAGCAAGGCGCGGGCTGGAGGAGCTGTTGGAGAGCCGGATCGATCTGCGTCTGTTTGTGAAGGTGCAGCCCAACTGGTTTGAGAAACCCGCAACCTTACAAGAACTAGGCCTAGAGTAAGCCGCTAGCCGCGCATCTCCATCGTCGCCCCAAGTCTCTGCGTCGCATAATGTATATTATGTTAACTTTATGTTGGCTTAGGTTGTGCGCGAAGGCAATCTATCCAATGGGTTCAACAATCGGGCGCAGAGCGCCCTCGTCGCCCCATCGCCAGAAGAAACAGCTCGCGCGACTCCTTGCGACTGGCCGACGGCTTGATCACCTTGACCTTGGAAAACATCGCTTGGAGCGACTGGCGCACCTGATCGAACCCTTCGCCCATAAAACTCTTCATCAATAGATTGCCGCCCATCGTCAGGTGCTGTTGGCAAAAGTGGATTACTCCCTCGTTCAGCGCGATCGCCGAGCATTGATCCACAATCCGGTTGCCGCTCATTTCCGGCGCCAGATCGGAGAGCACCATGTCGATTTCCGCGCCGTCGAGCGCGTCACACAGCGCCTGCTGCCCCTCGGGTGAAAGAAAATCGTGTTGCAGCAGGGTCACCCCCTCGATCGATTCCATCGGCAGGAGATCGATTCCGATCACCCTAGCCTTGGGGTACAACGACGCGATCTCCGCACACCACGACCCGGGGGCGCATCCCAGATCCACAATCACACCACAATCCGAAGGCATACAGCGATGCGCATCCAGAATCTGGGTGAGTTTGAACACAGCGCGCGACCGCTTCCCCTCTTGTTGCGCCTTTTTTACCCAACGATCATGGACATGGCGGTTGTACCAGCGGGTGCTTTTGTGTGCCATCGAACGAGAACGCCGCCGTCTGCGTCAAGCAAAAAAACCGGGAACAAGCCGGATCACATGGCTGCGATCCGGCCCGGTGGAGAGCATCACCACCGGCACTCCGCACACCTCCTCGATCTTGCGCAAAAAGCGCATGGCGCCCTCAGGTAGCTGCTGGAGATCCGTGGCGCCGTAGGTGCTTTCACTCCACCCCTCCATGGTGTGGTACACCGGCTGGCAACGCGCATAGGCCTCCGCTGTCGATGGTATCCAATCGATCACCGCCTTGCGGCCGCCGTCATCAACTTCGTAACCGGTTCCGATCTTGACGCGCTCCATTCCATCCAGCACATCCAGCTTGGTAATCGCCAGCCCGGTAATGCCATTGATGCGCACGGCGTGGCGGATGACGGCGGCATCAAACCATCCGGTGCGGCGCAAACGGCCGGTCGTCGCTCCGAACTCCTTGCCGACATCGGCCATCTGCTTACCCGCCGGATCCTGACGCCCGTTGCCATCATACAGCTCGGTGGGAAACGGCCCCTCCCCCACCCTCGTGGCGTAGGCCTTGGCGATCCCCAACACCTGATCGACCGCCCCCGGCCCCATACCTAGGCCGGAGAGCGCAGCTCCAGCGGTGGTATTGGACGAGGTGACAAAGGGGTAGGTGCCGTGATCAAGATCGAGCATGGAACCCTGCGCCCCCTCAAACAGGATGGAAGCCCCCTTCTGCCGTTGCGCATGCAGCAGCAATGTGACATCGCAGGTTAAGGCGAGCAGCCGCTCTTGCGCCTGTGTGATCACCCGCCGAACCGCTTCCGGGTCAACCGGTGAGGAGTGGTAGTACTCCACCAGCAGATGGTTGTAATACTCCATGTTCCCGCGCACGAGGGCATCCAAATGGGTGCCGCTTAAGTCGGCCAGCCGGATTCCCCGTCTGGCGGCCTTGTCCTCATAGGCGGGGCCGATGCCACATCCGGTTGTTCCGATCAGCGTCCCCTTCTTGCTTCCTTCGCGCGCCGCATCCAGTTGCCGGTGCCACGGCATGATCAACTGGCAGCGGTCGGAAATCTTGAGCCGCTGCTCAACGGGAATGCCGCCCGCAACCAGCCCGTCGATCTCCGCAAGCAACTTTTCGGGATCGAGCACGGTACCGTTGCCGATGACGCAGAGGGTTCGATCGTGCAAAATACCGGAGGGGATATGGTGCAGCACCGTACGGTTGTCGCCGATCATCAGTGTGTGGCCGGCATTCGGCCCCCCTTGAAAACGGGCGACCACATCCATGTCCGGCGCGAGAAGATCGATAATCTTCCCTTTGCCCTCATCCCCCCACTGGATGCCGATTGCAATGATGTTACCCATACCGAAAGCTACTCCCTGTTGTTTTATCGCTGCTGAAGCAGCGCGCTCTGTTGCGCCCAGCTTTTAATCTCCGCCATTCGCTGGCGCACCATCTGAATCCCCCGGTTGCGCCGACCAAGCACCGAACGAAGCCAAAATCCGAAGGATAGCAGCAGCGGCAGGAATAGAATCCAGTTGAACGGGTGCAGGATGGCATGCATGACCCCCTCACTGGGGGAGGGCGCGATCGGCAGCAAGCTCCCGACCAGCCACGGCAGCCCGATGGTGGCCATGGCCAAGAGCCCTCCCAGCCCATACATCCCTCCCGACACCTCTTCGTCCCAAAAGGCGCGCGAAGTGGTAATGGTTCGGCTATCGTTGTTGTTGTCGTGGTTCACCATCAACATGTACGGCCCTGTTGTTTTGCCCTTTTTAATGGCATAGATCAAGGTGATCCGTTGCCGGCAATAGAGCGCATCAGGGGGGCGCGGAAGCTCCACTTCAACCTTGTCGCCCAGATCGGTGTCGAGAAAAAACTTGTTGCTCTTGACCCTTTTATGGCGCTGCTCCCGCTGCCGCCCGTTGCTGAATCGTCCGACCATCCCACCGTGATGCCGCCCCGATTCGATGTTGCGCCCGCCAACCCCCACGATACCCGAGTAGCGAAAGAAGCGGATAACCACGCCCGCCACTGCCAACTGCCGAAAGCGGGCGCGAAAGGCGGCCTCCGGATGCCCCTTGGCGGCCGCCTTCTTGTACCAATAGAGCGCCTCTTCCCAGTTTTTAGCGACGCCATGGCCATATTCATAGTTGACGCCAACGGTAAACATCGCCGTAACGCTTCCCTTGCGCGCCGCCTGCAGATAGAGGGAGTGCGACTTCGCCGGGTCTTTGTTTACCCCTCCCCTGCCCTGATCATAATCCATCGCTTCAATGATGAGTTCATCGGCCTCATCGGAACTCCCCGCTGCGATGGTAAACAGCTCTTTCGCCCGTCTGGTATCCTTGGCTACCCCCCTTCCCTGACTATAGAGCCAACCTAGGTTGTAAAGCGCATCGACATGTTGCTGCTCACCGGCCTTTTCGTACCAAGTAAAGGCGATATTCTCGTCCTTTTCCACCCCCTTGCCGAACTGGTAACAGAGCGCCACATTATATTGCCCGTTGGCGTCACCGGCCTCCGCCGCCCGCGAGTACCACTCGAATGCGGCGCTGGGGTTCTCTTCCACCCCCCTCCCCTGCTCCAGCATCTGGCCGAACCAGACCATGGCCTCCGGCAACCCCTTTTCCGCCGCCGCCCGATAGGCGTCCGCCGCCTTGCTGTGATCACTCGCAACGCCGGTGCCCGATTCATACATCCATCCGAGGTTGGCCAATGCCCAGGCGTGCCCCTGTTTGGCTGCCTCGTAACACCAACGGTAACTGGCTTCATCATCCTGCAGCACACCACCATGTCCGTCATGGTAGCGCATGCACAGTTCGAACTGCGCCTCAACATCCCCCTTCTCCGCCCGCGACCGAACCCGGGCGTAACTGGAATCGGAGTAGGCTCCTGTTTCCTGAAGAAACTCATGGTGTTGCGACTCATCCGGCTGGGCAAGCCCCGTGGAGTCGAGATCCAGCCATGTGCCGCTCTGCGCCTCCTCCGCGCCCTCTGGCGCGGTGTGCTCGGCGTCGCTCATGGGCGATGACATCGCGGAGAGCCATCGTTCATGCGAGAACGATCTCTTGTGGCCGGGCGTGGCTGAGAAACTCGATGTTGGACATCGACAGCCCATACGCCCCGGCGAGGCCAAACACGGCGATATCCCCCACCGCGGCGGAATCGATCAACACATCATTGGCCAGCTTGTCGGCGCCGGTGCAGAGCGGGCCACCGAAATAGACCTGTTCGTGATCGACCCCCTCCTGCCCGTCAAACAGCGGCGTCCGCCCCATCCGCACGATCGCCACGGGGTGGTTGATGGCCAGCGCCGCCGGGCGCCGAAAGTGGTTGATCCCGCCGGCGCAGATCACCTGTTTTTTTCCGCGTGATGTTTTGATATCCAAGATTTCGGTGCAAAACCAACCACATTCAGCGGCCAAATAACGCCCCAGTTCAAGCACGAAACGGCGATCGCCAAGCTGGTATGCATCGATCAGCCGCGCGAGCCCCTCGCCATAGGCCGTGACATCAAAGCTGCGCCCCTCTTCGAGGTAATCGACCCCGAAACCGCCGCCGAAATCGATGATGTCGCAGCGCACAGCGGCAAAGTCGCGCTCGATCTGCTGCGCCATGGCGAAGACCAGACGGCAGTTTTGCAGCAGATCCGCCACATTGAGCACGCCGCTGGCGGCATAGACATGCAGCCCGCGAAAGCGCAGCGCATCGAGCGCCAACAGTCGTGGCAGCACCTCGGGGAGCAGCTCCTCATCCACACCGAACTTGCGCGACCCGCCCGAAAAGGTGGTCTGGGCGTCGTGGATGTCAAAGTTGGCGTTGACCCGCAGCAGGATATCCTGAACCGCTCCCCGTTCGCGGCAGATCTGCTGCAATCGAAAGGCCTCGACCAACGACTCGACATGGACGGTGCGCACGCCGTGCTCGACGCACCAGCGAAGCTCCTCCGGCCGCTTGCCGGGGCCGGTATAGATCAGTTGATCGGGGCGGAACCCGGCATCGACCGCCCGTTTCGCCTCGCCGAGGCTGGCGATCTCGATGCCCGCCGCCCCGCTCTGCTTAGCCGTCGCCAGAAAGGCTGGGTGCGGGTTGGCCTTCATGGCATAAAACGGTTGAACTTGCTCCGGCAACGCCTTGAATAGGTTTACAAACCGCTCCCGCATGGGATCCATGTCGTACAGGTAGCAATTGACCGTTCCCTCGGTGGCCAGCCGCCGGAGTTGCCGCGCAACATGCGCCGGGATCTTCACCCGCCGACCAACCTGCGCAGGCGCAGCCCCAGCTCACCCGCCGCATCCACCCCATCTACCAGCGCGATGCGGACGAAGCCGCTGCCGGGGTTGATGCCATCCTCCCCTTCCATGCCGAGAAAGGAGCCGGGAAGCAGCTTGACCGCCCGTTCCCGGTAGGCGGCGCGGGCGAAGGCGCGGTCATCGCCGACCGCGAGCCAGACAAAGAATCCGCCATCCGCCGGCTCGCCGCTGCCGAAGGCGGAATAGAAGGCATCCAGACTTTCGCGGTAAACTTGCAGGTTGCGGGCGACATGCGTCTCATCCCGCCACGCCGCGATCGCCACCTGCTGCAGCGGCAGCGGCGTGGCGGGACCGGTGTAGCTGCGCAGCTTGGCGAAGCGGGCGATCCAGTCGGCATCCCCCGCGATCAGGCCGCTGCGCAGCCCGGGCAGCGCGGACCGTTTGGAGAGCGAGTTGCAGACCAAGCAGTGGCTAAAATCATCATGCCCCATCGCCGCCGCCACCTGCAGCAGCCCGACGGGCGCGTCGCGGTAGTAGATCTCCGAATAGCACTCGTCCGCCACCAGCAGAAAGTCGTGTTGCAACGCCTTACGAATCAACAAGCGGTAATCATCATCGCTTGCCACCCAACCGGTCGGGTTGGAGGGAGAGCAGCAATAGACCAGCGCCGTTTTCTCCCAGATCGCCTCCGGCACCTGCCGCCAAGCGGGGGCGAAGCCCTGCCCCTCCAGCGCCGGCACCGGATGGGGAACCGCCCCCGCCGTCCATGCCGCGCCAAGGTAGATCTGATACATCGGGTTGGGCAGCAGAACGACCGGTTTCTCATCGGCTTCCGGATTGATCGCCGCGTGGGCGATGGCGAACAGCGCCTCTCGGGTACCGTTGGCGGCCAACACCTGATCGGCGCCGCTGACCGTAATCCCGGAGTAACGCCGCATCAACCAATCGGCGATCGCCTGCCGCAACGCCGGGCTACCGCGGGTGGGTGGGTAGCGGGAGAAGCCGTCCAAGCCGCGCTGTAAAGCGTCGGCCACGAAGGGCGGCAGCGGCAGGCGCGGCTCCCCTGCCCCGGCATTGATCAGCGGCAGGGATGGGTTGGGGGTAAGAGTGGTCAGCAGCGCATCCAAACGCGCGAAGGGATAGGCGCCGAGACGATCCAACCGTGGCTGATTCATTGAATTCTTTCAACAGGTTGGGCGCGGATGGTTTTGCTCCATGGCCCCAGCCGCCCCAAGGCATCGACCGCCCGGATGCGGTAGAAAAACTCCACGCCCGCCTTATGGATGGTGATCAGACGCACGACATCCTTCTGATCCATCCCCTTGCGTGGTTGCAGCTCATAGTCGCGTTGCCACGGCGTGCGGCAGTGGCAGATGGGGTCGGTCTGCGCGATATCGATCTGGTACCCGAGAAATCCGCCCCCGCCGGCAAGACGCATGGTGACCCGGATGCTGTTGTAGTGCTGTTCATAGGCCAGCGAGACGATCGACGGCGGCGGGGTCTGTTCAAGTACCGGCTGTGGCATCTCCTTGCGGCCACAACCAACCATCACCAACCCGAGCACCATCCCCAAAAGCGGTATGCGCATCCTCGTCACCATCATTTCCTCCACTGCTGTTGCCACCAAGCGCACTGCGCGCGCACCCGGTCGGGGGCGGTACCGCCTAGGTGATCCCTAGCTGCCACACAGGCCTCGACCGAGAGCCGCGCCACCATCTCCCGCGTCAGGCTGGGGTGAATGGCGGCGCAGGCCGCGTCATCCATCTCATGCAACTCCTTGCCATGGTCGATGCACCACGCCACCGACTCGCCGACGATGCGGTGCGACTCACGAAACGGCACCCCCGCCCGCACCAGCGCGTCCGCGAGATCGGTGGCGGTGGCGAACCCGCTGGCGGCGGCGGCGTGCATCCGGTCGCGGTTGACCCGCATGCCCGGCACCATGCCGGCGAAGATGCGCAGGCACCCCTCCAGTTGATCGAGGGCGTCGAAGATGGCGGTTTTATCCTCCTGCATATCCTTGTTGTAGGCCAGCGGCAGCGACTTCATGGTCATCAACATCGCCACCAGTCCACCGACAATGCGCCCGCTTTTGCCGCGTACCAACTCCGGCATATCGGGGTTTTTCTTCTGCGGCATAATCGAGGATCCCGTGCAGTATGCGTCAGGAAGATCAATAAATTGAAACTGTGCGCTCATCCATAGAATCATCTCTTCCGACATACGCGACAGATGGATGGCGCACAACGACGCGCACCCCAATAGCTCAATAATGAAATCGCGGTCGGAAACCCCATCCAGCGAGTTGCGGCAGGGGGCGTCAAACCCCAGTTCACGCGCGGTCATGGCGCGATCGATGGCGAAGGTGGTGCCCGCCAGCGCCGCGCTGCCGAGCGGTGAGATATTCATCCGCTTGCGGGCATCGGCCAAGCGATCCCGGTCGCGCTCCAACATCTCCACCCACGCCAGCAGGTGGTGACCGAAGGTGACCGGCTGCGCGCTCTGCAGGTGGGTAAAGCCCGGCATGATGGCCTCCGCGTGCTGCTCCGCCTGCGAAACCAGCGCCTGCTGCAGCGCCACGATCTGCTCCATCACCGCCTCGCTGCGGCGACGCAGATAGAGGCGCACATCGGTCGCGACCTGATCGTTCCGACTGCGCGCGGTGTGCAGCTTCTTTCCGGCGTCGCCGATCCGTTCGGTGAGGCGCTGCTCGATGTTCATGTGCACATCTTCCAGCTTCTCGGAGAAGGAAAACGCCCCGGAGGTGATCTCCTCGGCGATCGCGGCCAAGCCGTCCACGATCTGGTCGCGCTCCGCCTCGGTGATGATGCCGCAAGCAGCCAACATGCGGGCGTGCGCCTGTGAGCCGCGAATATCCTCCAGTGCCATCCGCTGATCGACCTCGATCGAGGCGTTGAACTGCTCCACCAGATGATCGGTAGCGGCAGAAAAACGCCCCCCCCACAACTTGTTAGACACGATTATAGCACTCCATAGCGTAAGCGGTAATAGCAGAGGCCGAGATACTCGTGGAGCGCATCCGCCGAGTCGGCGAATACCCCCGCGTCGGGGAACCAGTCCAAGATGGTATAACGGCGCTGCGACGAACTATAGTCGCAAGGAGCCGGCACGACGACTATTCCTGCCTGTTCAAAGCTCCATACCGCCCGCGGCATGTGCCAGGCGGTGGTCACGAGGATCACCCGGCGGACATCCGCCGACCGCAACAGCGGCTTCAGCAGCGCCGCATTCTGCCAAGTGTTGTTCGACCCATTTTCGGCGTGCAGCAGCGCCGGGTTCACCCCGTTGGCGACCAACCAGCGCCGCATGACCTCCGCCTCCGGCTGCTGATCCTCATGGAGCGGGCGGCCGCCGCTAAGCCAGACCGGGAGCGCGTGCCGCTTCGTTAGCGACAGGGCGAACGCCGTCCGCATCAGCGAGTCCTCGGAGAGAAAATCGACCCCGCCATATTCGGGCGCGAGGCCGTTGATCCCGCCGCCGAGCACCACAATCGCGTCACCAGGCTGGATGCGCGCGACATCCAACGGGGGATAGGCCATCTCCAGCGGCCGGATGAGCAGGTCGCGCACTGG
>WFMN01000190.1 GCA_015489095.1 Mariprofundaceae bacterium
ATCTGATACCGCTCCGGGTCGAGGTTCAGCAACACATGCTGACAAATCGTGGTTTTGCCGCAGCCGATCTCCCCGGTCAGCACCACCAGCCCCCGCCGGCGCACAATCGCCTCGTTTAGATCCTCGCCGACGGTGGTAATGGTTTTGGAGGGGTAAAAAAAGGTGCTGTCCGCAACATCGTCAAAGGGATGCTGGCGCAACCCCCAATACTCAAGATACATCGCACACCGATCTCATCGCGCCTGCTTCCAAATACTGCAAATTCCCCCTGATCTCCGACATTACGGAACGCAGTGTTACCGTATCGGGCGAAAAAGGCAACAAAAAAGGCACCTAGACTTGCGTTTAGGCGCGAGATATTAACCATCTGTTCTCTTATCGGTCTGCACCTTCCCGTGGCGTCATTGACAATGGCTTGAAGCCCGCGAATGGAACCACGCGGGCGACCAGTTGGGTCGTCCAATCCGGCGACCGCGATCGAGGAACTGATCGAAGAGGTGCCTGGGGGTCTTGCGCGCTACCGCCCCACACTGCGCTATCTGCTGCTGGATGAAAACCACTACGCCGGCGAAGCGTTGCCGGCTCGGAACCTAGTGGCAGCGATCTTCCGCCTAGAGCAGAGCGAGCGGATCGAGGATATCCAGAAGATGGTGCAGGCACTGGTGGAGTGGCTGAAGGATCCGGCGCAATCATCAATCCGACGCGCGTTTGCGGTCTGGATTCAACGGGTGTTGATGCCGGCGCGGCTTCCCGGAGAGTCGGTGCCGGAGGTTCATGATTTAACGGAGGTAGGCAATATGCTAGCGGAAAAGGTAAAACGGTGGACCCATGAATGGGAAGAGAGAGGCATCGAAAAAGGTATCGAGAAGGGTATCGAGAAAGGTATCGAAAAAGGCATTGAGCGAGGCCGGCATGAGCGGGCGGTCGACCTGCTTCTACGGCAACTGCGGCTGAAGTTCGGCCCGCTTGATGAAAGCGTGATCACCCGTGTCTCGCGGGCGGACGACGACCAGTTGACCAGATGGACGGAACAGATCCTGACCGCGCCTTCGCTGGACGCGCTCTTCGCATCCCGCTGACAACCGTCAGGTAATACTCCGGGAGCCGTACTCCGCACGGGTTCCGGGTCAGGCTCGGATCGACATGGAGGAGGAACAATCGGTTTGGGCAGCGATTCGGTCGATTACTGCCCGCCCTAGCCCTACGGCTTCTTCGCCCGCGTGATGATCCCTTCCATGTGCAGTTTTTTCCGCAGGGTTGCTTGGGCGGCTACCGCCTGTTGCATGTCGGGATAGGGGCCGACGCGGACGCGGAAGCGGTGGCGGCCGCCCGATAGGGTGACCGGCTGCACGAAGCTGATCATCCCCAGCGCCACCACCCGCTGCTTCACCCCCTTGGCCACCCCCTCGTCACTGTAGGCACCAAGCTGGACATAGATCGGCAACTGCGCATCACCGGGCTGCTGCGACTGGGCGATGATGTCCGCCACATTCTTCTCCAGCTTGCTGCTCGCCTTGGCCGCCGGGCTCGCCGCCACCGGATTCACCCCGTCGTTGACCAGGTCGTCATAGAAGGTGAGCTCCCCCACCTCGGTGATCGCGGTGGACGGCTTGGGCTTGGGCGCCGGCTTCGCCGCCAGCGCCTGTTTGAGACGGTTGATCTCCCGATGCTGCGCCGCCACCTGCTGCTGCAACTTCAGCTTCTCCGCCACCTTCTGCTGATCAATGCCGTGCTGCTGACCGAGGTAATAGCCGCCGACAAACGCCGCCGCCACCACCGCCACCAGCGTCAATACCAGCAGCATGCGACCGATCACCGACGGCCCCTCGCGACTCGGTGCGCGGGCTTCGGCAAGCGGAGCCACATCCTGCGACGACACCTTGGCAAAATCGCGGGTCATGGTTTACATCCGCTCCGGCGCCGTCACGCCGAGAATCGCCAACCCGTTGGCCAGCACCTGCCGCACCGCGTGCACCAGCAGCAGCCGCGCCTGACAGAGCGCCGCATCCTCCACCACCACCCGCTGCTTGTGGTAAAATCGGTGCCACGCCGCCGCCAGCGCCATCAGCCAGGTGGCAACACGGTAGGGCTCCAGCCGCGCGGCCGCCTTCTCCAGCATATCGGGGTATTCGGTGAGCAGGGCGATCAGCTTGCGCTCCTCGTCGCTGGTCAACAGGGCGGTATCGCCCGTCGCCGGCTGCAGCACCCGCCCCTCCTCGGCCGCCTTGCGCACAATGGCGGCGCAGCGGGCGTGGGCGTACTGCACATAGTAAACCGGGTTCTCCTCCGACTGCTTCTTGGCCGCCTCCAGATCGAAATCGAGCTGGCTCTCCACCCGGCGGGTGAGAAAGTTGAAGCGCACCGCGTCCGCCCCCACCTCGTCCACCACCTCGCGCAGGGTGACAAAGGTTCCCGCCCGCTTGGACATCTTCACCGGCTGGCCGTCGCGCATCAGGTTGACCATCTGCACCAGCAGCACCTCCGGCTGCTTCTTTAGCCCGCACACCGCCGCCACCGCCGCCTGCACCCGCGACACATAGCCGCCGTGGTCGGCGCCCCAGATATCGATCTGACGGGTAAACCCGCGCTGGAACTTATCATGGTGGTAGGCGATATCGGCGGCGAAATAGGTGGGGGTGCCATCCTGTTTTTGCAGCGAGCGATCGACGCTGTCGCCAAAGCGGGTGGTGCGAAACAGCAGCTGCTCCACAGGCCGATAGTCGGCCACCTCCTTCCCCTTGGGCGGCGGCAGCGTGCCACGATAGACCAGCCCGTCCTGCTGCAGCTTGGCGATCAGCCGCTCCACCGCGCCGGATTGGTGCAGCGTGGTCTCCGAAAAGTAGTGATCAAACTGGATATGGAGCGCCGCCAGATCGTCGCGGATCATCGCCATGTTGGCGGCGACCGCCAGCGGGCCGATCACCGCCCTGCGCCCGGCGTCGTCGAGCGCGGCTAGGGTGGCAAACGGGTGTTCCCGCAGAATCGCGCGGGCGATCTCCACCACATAGTCGCCGGGGTAGCAGCCATCGGGAAAATCGATCGTCTCTCCCTGCAGCTCCCGCATCCGCAGCCAGACCGACTCCGCCAGCACCCCGATCTGGGCGCCGGCATCGTTGATGTAATACTCGCGCTGCAACGGAAAGCCGCGCGCCAGCAGCAGGTTCGCCAGCGCATCGCCAACACAGGCGCCGCGGCAGTGGCCGACATGCATGGGGCCGGTCGGATTGGCGGAGACAAACTCCAGATTTACCTTGGGCTTGGCAGTATCGGTCGGCAAGCGGCCATACTCCGCCCCCTGCTGCAGCACGGTGTGCAGCACCCCCGCCTCGGCCGACTGCCGCAGAAAGAGGTTGATAAACCCAGGCCCCGCCACCTCGGCTCTGGTCACCGCCTGTGGCCACGCCACCCCGTCGATCAACTGCCTGGCAATCGCCGCTGGCGCCTGCTTGAGCGGCCGCGCCAGTTGCATGGCGATGTTGCAAGCGTAGTCGCCATGCTCCTTCTGCTTGGGGCGGGTCAACACCACCTCGGGCACAGCAGCACCCGCATCTAGCAGGGTGGAGAGATAACGGGCGATGGCGGTTTCGATCTGCTGTTTCACACTGGCTCCGAAGTGAGAGGGTTGGGACGGCGGCGAAGCCTATCGCAGACAACTGGAAAGTAACCACCACCACGCGAAGAGAAGAGATGGAACCACCAAGGCACGAAGACACAAAGGAACAATATCATCCCGGCGCAGACTCGGAAGAATAATCTCCCCTCCGTGCCTCTGTGTCTCTGTGGTGAAAAAACAGCACGCCGCCGCCCGCGCACGCTGTAGGAGCGGTTTCCCAACCGCGATGCTGCCTATTCGGGGTCGGAGACCCCTCCTACAAGGGGCGGTGGGTGATGTGGATTCCGGGTCAAGCCCGGAATGACTGCGTTCCTTCCTCCGCGCCTCTGTGTCTCTGTGGTGAAAGATTGATTTGAACCACCAAGACACGAAGACACAAAGGAATAATATCATACCGGCGCGAGCCAGAAAAAATAATTCCCCTCCGTGCCTCCGTGCCTCTGTGGTGAAAAAACAGCACGCCGCCGCCCGCGCACGCTGTAGGAGCGGTTTCCCAACCGCGATGCGGCCTATTCGGGGTCGGGGAGACCCCTCCTACAAGGGGCGGTGGGTGATGTGGATTCCGGGTCAAGCCCGGAA
>WFMN01000191.1 GCA_015489095.1 Mariprofundaceae bacterium
CCTCGCCGCGCACAGCGTCGCCATCCTCCACCAGTGTCAACAACAGCTGTAGCAAACGCCAACTGCCTGAGCGACCTGCTCTTTGCCGCGCCCGAGCGTCGGCGCGACCACCCGCTGCTGTTCGCCTGCACGGCCGACGGGCTGGCGCGGCGCTACACCTTTGCAGAGGCGAGGCAGGGCGCACTCCGCCTCGCCGCCTATCTTGCGCAGATCGGCATTACCGCCGGCGATCGGGTGGGGCTTTTGGCCGCCAACTCGCCGCTGTGGTGCATCTGCGACTTCGCCATCCTACGGCTGGGCGCGATCACGGTTCCCGCCTACACCACCGACCCCGCGCCCACGATCGCCCACCAGATCCAAGATGCCGGCTGCGTCCTGATCATCGTCGAACCCGGAGCGCAGCAGCGCAAGGTGTGCGCGCTCGACGACATGCCCCTGCTCACCACCGCCGAGGTGGCCGCCATCATCGCGGACGATTGCTACGACTGCGGCCCCAACCTCCCTCCGCCCGATCGCGATAGCCTTGCGACCCTGATCTACACCTCTGGCACCACCGGCACCAGCAAGGGGGTGATGCTCACCCACGGCAACATCCTAGCCGACATCGCCGCCGGCTGCGCCGCGGTGGAGGTGACGGCAAACGATCGCATGCTCTCCTTTCTGCCGCTTTCCCACGCCTTTGAGCGCACCATCGGCCAGTTTCTGGCCATCGCCTGCGGCTGCCAGATCGCCTACGCCGAGTCGATCACCACCTTGAAGCGCGACATGGTGGCCGCCCGCCCCACCATCATGATCACCGTCCCACGCCTGCTGGAGAAGATCCACGGCGGGGTGCGCCAGCAACTCGCCACCAAACCCGCCGCCATCCGCACACTCTTTTCCGCCGGCCAGAAGCTGGGATGGTTACAGAGCCAACAGCGGCTGCCCGCACCGCTCAGGCCGTGGTGGTGGCTGCTCGATTCTCTCACCCAGCGGCCGATCCGCGCCCGCATGGGCGGCAGGTTGCGTCTCATGGTTTGCGGCGGCGCGCCACTGAACGCGGAAACCGGCCGTTTCATCACCGCCGCGGGGATACCGCTGCTTCCCGGCTACGGGCTGAGCGAATGTTCGCCGGTGGTCAGCGTCAACCGCCTAGGCGCGGTCGATCTCACCAGCGTCGGCCCGTTGCTAGCGGGGGTGGAGGCGCGCATCAGCGCCGAGGGAGAACTGCTGATCCGCGGCCCGATGGTGATGCGGGGCTACTGGCAGCAGCCGCGGGCAACCGCCGAGGTGCTGGATCGGGAGGGGTGGCTGCACAGCGGCGACCTCGCCTACATCGACGACAAGGGGCACCTGCACATCACCGGCCGCAGCAAGGCGCTGATTGTGTTGTCCAACGGGGAGAACATCGCCCCGGAGCCGATCGAAACCGAGCTACTGCAAGACCCCTGTGTGGAACAACTGATCGTGGTGGGCGAGGGGAGGCCGTGGCTGTCGGTCATCGTCGTGCCTGACCGCGCGCAACTCACCCGGTGTCATGCCGACTTCCCTCACCTAGAGGCGTGGTTGCTCAACCGCCTCAACCAGCGCGTCAGCGCAACGCTTCCCCACTACGCACAACTGCATGGCTGCGTGATCTGCAACGAACCATGGAGCCAAGAGAACAGCCTGCTCACCGCCACCCAAAAGCCCAAACGCCACGCCATCGTTAAGCGGTACAGCAACGCGCTCTCCGCGCTATATCAGCAGGACACCACCACTTAATTCACCACAGAGAACACAAAGGACACGGAGAAAATCTTTTCTTTCTCCGCGCCCTCCGCGCCTCCGCGGTAAAACAATCTTCTACTCGGCGGAATCGTCCTCGACAGGCGCTTCCGCCGCCGCGGCCGCCGCAGCTTCGCGGCGCGCCTCGGCTTCGGCCTCGGCGGCATCGATCTCCGCCTGCGCTTCAGCCGCTACAGCAGCCGCGCGCCGCCGTTTGGCCAACCCGGTTCCCGCCGGCAACAGCCGACCCAAGATCACATTCTCTTTCAGGCCGTTCAGCCAATCCACCTTACCGGCCAGCGCCGCCTCGGTGATCACCCGCGTCGTCTCCTGGAAGGAGGCGGCGGAGATAAACGATTCGGTGTTCAGCGCCGACTTGGTGATCCCCATCAACACATGCTCATAGCGGATCGGCGGCTTCCCTTCCGCCTCGAAGGCGCGATTCATCAGCATCACATCGCGGCGCTCGACATGGTCGCCGACGATAAAGTCGGAGGCGCCGGGATCGGTCACCTGCACCTTGCGCATCATCTGACGCACGATCACCTCGATATGCTTGTCATTGATCTTCACGCCCTGCAGACGGTACACCTCCTGCACCTCGTTGGTAAGGTAGCTGGCCAGCGCCTCGATACCCAGCACCCGCAGGATATCCTGCGGCGCGGGCGAGCCCTCCATCAAGAGATCGCCACGGCGCACCCGGTCGCCCTCCTGCACAAGGATGTGGCTTCCCTTCGGAATCTGGTACTCCACTGTCTCCTGCGAACTGTCGTCCGGCACGATCAGCACCCGCCGCTTGCCGCGAATATCCTTGCCGAAGGCGATGGTACCGTCGGTGCTGGCAATAAAGGCCAGATCCTTCGGCTTGCGCGCCTCAAGCAGCTCAACCACACGCGGCAGGCCGCCGGTAATATCACGGGTCTTCGAGGTCTCCCGCGGCAGACGGGCGATCACATCACCCGCGCGCAGTTCATCACCGTCATCCACCGTCAGAATCGCGCCCGGCGACAAGAAGTAGCGCGCCGGCACCCTGGTACGCGCGATCAAAATCGGCTCCCCGTCGGGATCCCTCGGATCAACGATCTGCAACTGCGGCTGCAGCTTGGTCTTGCGCGAATCCTGCACCTGCATCACCACGCGGTTGGAGAGACCGGTCACCTCATCGGTCTCGTCGCGCATCGTCTGCCCCAACTGCAGATCGACATAGCGCACCCGACCATCGACCTCGGAGAGCAGCGGCATCATGTAGGGATCCCACTCCACCAGCTTCTGACCGGGGGTCACTTCCGCCCCCGCTTCCACCAGCAGGCGAGAGCCATACGGCACGCGATGGCGCTCGATCTCCTTGCCGTGGCCATCGGTCACCACCGCCTCGGTATGGCGGTTGATCACCAAGTTTTCGCCATGACGATCCTTGACCACGATCAGATCCTTGAACTCGACGATGCCGCTGAACCTTGCCGCGACATAGGCCTGCTCGGCGGAACGCGACGCGGTACCGCCGACATGGAAGGTACGCATGGTCAGCTGGGTTCCCGGCTCACCGATCGACTGCGCGGCGATCACGCCCACCGTCTCGCCAACCGACACCATGCGCCCATTGGCCAGATCGCGCCCGTAACAGCGGGCGCACACCCCTTCCGGCGCGTCGCAGGTCAATACCGAGCGGATCTTCAGGCTCTCGATGCCGGCATCCTCGATCTTCTTCACGATATCCTCGTTCAGCAGGGTGCCGGCGGGCACGATCTCCTGACCGCCCACCGGGTCGATGGCCGGCTCCAGCAACACACGACCGAGCACCCGCTCGGCCAAGGGCTCGATCACCTCGCCCCCTTCCACCAGCGCCGAACATTCGATGCCCTTGGTGGTACCGCAATCCTCTTCGCGCACCACCGCATCCTGCGCCACATCGACCAGACGACGGGTAAGATACCCCGAGTTCGCCGTCTTGAGCGCGGTATCGGCCAACCCTTTACGGGCGCCGTGGGTGGAGATGAAGTACTGCAACACCGTCAACCCCTCGCGGAAGTTGGCGGTAATCGGCGTTTCGATGATCGACCCGTCCGGCTTGGCCATCAGACCGCGCATACCGGCAAGCTGACGAATCTGCTGCGCCGAACCACGCGCGCCGGAATCGGCCATCATATAGACCGAGTTGAACGATTTGCCGCTCTCCTTCTTGGAGCCGTCTTCGCTCTGCCACTCCACTTCGGAGAGGTTGTCCATCATCGCCCGCGCCACCTTGTCGGTGGTGGTGGTCCACAGGTCGATCACCTTGTTGTAGCGCTCACCGGCGGTGATCAGGCCGTCGGCGTACTGCTGTTCAACCTCCCGCACCTCCGCCTCGGTATCGCGAACCAAGTCGTGCTTCTCATCCGGTACAATCACATCACCGAGACCGAACGAGGCTCCGGAGAGGGTGGCAAACTCGTAGCCGAACCCTTTCAGGCGATCGGCGAACAGCACCGTCGCCTTGGGACCGGCCAAGCGGTAGCTATCCTCGATCAGGCTCGCCACCTCTTTCTTGGTCAACACCCGGTTGATCGATGAAAAATCAAGCGCCTCCGGCAGAATCGTGGAGAGAATCGCGCGACCAACCGTAGTCTGCTCCATCTTGCCGCGAATACGGCAAGAGATACGGGTATGGACGGTAACCGCACCGTGATCCAGCGCCCGCGACACCTCGTCGGGAGAGAAAAAGCGCATCCCATCGCCCTTGGCGAACGGCTTTTCGCGGGTCATGTAGTAGATGCCGAGAATCATATCCTGGGTCGGCACGATCACCGGCTTGCCGGTTGCCGGCGACAGGATGTTGTTGGTACTCATCATCAGCGAGCGCGCCTCCATCTGCGCCTCGATGGAGAGCGGCACATGTACCGCCATCTGGTCGCCGTCAAAGTCGGCGTTGAAGGCGGTACAGACCAGCGGATGAAGCTGAATCGCCTTGCCCTCGATCAATAGCGGCTCAAACGCCTGAATGCCGAGCCGATGCAGCGTCGGCGCACGGTTGAGCAAGATCGGATGCTGGTGAATCACCTCGGCCAGGATATCCCACACCTCGGGAATCCCCTGTTCGACCAGCTTCTTCGACTGCTTGATGGTCGCCGACAGGCCACGCTCTTCCAACTTGCTGAAGATAAAGGGCTTGAACAGCTCCAACGCCATCTTCTTCGGCAGACCACACTGATGCAGCTTCAGGTTCGGCCCCACCACAATCACCGAACGGCCGGAGTAGTCCACCCGCTTGCCGAGCAGGTTCTGACGGAAGCGCCCCTGCTTGCCCTTGATGATGTCGGACAGCGACTTGAGCGGACGACGGTTGTTGCCGGTGATCGGCTTGGAGCGGCGGCTGTTGTCCAGCAGCGCGTCCACCGACTCCTGCAGCATCCGCTTCTCGTTGCGGGTGATAATCTCCGGCGCGTTGAGCTCCAAGAGACGGCGCAAGCGGTTGTTGCGGTTGATCACCCGGCGGTAGAGGTCGTTGAGGTCGGAGGTGGCGAAGCGACCGCCATCGAGCGGTACCAGCGGCCGGATCTCCGGCGGCAACACCGGGATCACCTCGAGGATAATCCACTCGGGACGGTTGCCGGAGCCGATCATCGATTCGATGGTCTTCAGCCGTTTGGTCAGCTTGGTCAGCTTGGTCACCGCCTTGGTGGCCTCGATCTGCGCCCGCAGCGACTGCCGCTCCTCTTCCAGATCGATGCTGGCCAGCATCTCGCGGATCGCCGCCGCCCCCATCTCGGCGCGGAACTCCTCGCCGTACTCCTCGAAGGCGTCGATATACTCCTCTTCGGTCAACACCTGATACTGGTCGAGGCTGGTCAGCCCGGGATCGAGCACCACATAGGACTCAAAATAGAGGATGCGCTCTAGCTCCTTCAGGGTTTTGTCGAGCAGCAGGCCGATACGGGACGGCAGGCTCTTCAGGTACCAGATGTGAGCCACCGGTGCGGCGAGGTCGATATGCCCCATGCGCTCACGGCGCACCTTGGACTGAATCACCTCAACGCCGCACTTCTCACACACCACGCCGCGATGCTTCAGCCGCTTGTATTTGCCGCACAGACACTCGTAATCCTTGATCGGACCGAAGATCTTGGCGCAGAAGAGGCCGTCGCGCTCCGGCTTGAATGTCCGGTAGTTGATCGTTTCCGGCTTCTTGATCTCGCCATACGACCACGAACGGATCTTCTCGGGACTGGCCAGTGACACCTTCAGTCCATCGAAATCATCGATGGAGGAAGGTTTTTGGAACATTCTCAGCAATTCTTGCATCTTCTTACTCCTTTACGCCCCCTCTCCTGATCCTTCCGGCTTGCTGACTGTCTCGATGTCGATCCCCAAGGCGTTCAGCTCTTTACGCATCACATTGAACGACTCCGGTATCCCTGTCTCGAAGGCGAGATCGCCGCGCACAATCGATTCGTACATGCGGGTTCGTCCCTGCACATCATCCGATTTCACCGTCAGCATCTCCTGCAGCACATGGGCGGCGCCGTAGGCCTCCAGCGCCCACACCTCCATCTCACCGAAGCGTTGCCCGCCGAACAGCGCCTTGCCGCCCAGCGGCTGCTGGGTAACCAGCGAATAAGGCCCGGTGGAACGGGCGTGAATCTTCTCATCCACCAGATGGTGCAGCTTCATGATGTACATGTAGCCCACCGTCACCGGGCTATCAAACGCCTCGCCGGTACGGCCGTCGTAGAGCGTCATCTGGCCGTCGAGCGGCTGATCCGCCAGCTTGAGCATGCGGTGCAACTCCTTCTCTCCCGCGCCATCGAAGGCGGGTGAGGCGATCGGCACCCCATCCACCAGCAGCTTGGCCATCTCCACCACCTCATCGTCAGCCAGCGTCTTGATCTTCGCGACCGCGGCCTGATCCTCGTCGTAGATATCCACCATGAAGCTACGCAGCTCTTCGGTGGATCGCTTCTGCTGCAGCATGCGGTCGATCTTGTGCCCCAGCGCACGCGCCGCCCAGCCCATGTGGATCTCGAAGATCTGGCCGATATTCATACGCGACGGCACGCCGAGCGGGTTCAGGCAGATATCCACCGAGCGGCCGTCGGCGGTGTAGGGCATATCCTCTTCCGGCACGATAATCGAGATCACACCCTTGTTGCCGTGACGCCCCGCCATCTTGTCGCCGGGCTGCAGCTTGCGCTTCACCGCCACGAAAACCTTGACCACCTTGATTACACCGGGCTTGAGCTCCGAGCCTTCGCGCACCTTGCCCACCTTGGCTTCAAAGTTGGACTCCAGCCGCGCCCGCTCCTTGTCCATGGCGTCGAGAATGGCCGCCGCCTCGCTGTTGCGGGCATCGTCATCCACCGACACCGCCGATAGCTCGCGCAGGGTCAGGCCGTCGAGCAGCTCCGCCGTCAAGGTATCGCCCTTCTTGGCGCCCTTGGCGCGCACCGCCTTTTGACCGCTGAACAGCTCCACCAGCCGCAGCTTGGTGTTGGACTCGAGGATGCGCCGCGCCTGCTCCTTATCGGAGTAGAGCGCCTCGATCTCCGCCTCTTCGATCGCCTTGGTGCGCTCATCCTTCTCATCACCGCGACGGTTGAAGATCTGCACATCGACCACCACACCCTCGTCGCCGGGCTTGATGCGCAGCGACGAATCGCGCACATCGCTCGCCTTCTCGCCGAAGATGGCGCGCAGCAGCTTCTCTTCCGGCGAAAGCTGGGTCTCCCCCTTGGGGGTGATCTTGCCGACCAGAATATCGCCGTGCTTCACCTCGGCGCCGATGTAGGTAACCCCGGACTCATCGAGGTGACGCAGCGCCTCCTCGCTCACATTGGGGATATCGCGGGTGATCTCTTCATCGCCCAGCTTGGTCTGGCGCGCCACGCACTCGAACTCCTCGATGTGGATCGAGGTATAGACATCATCCTTGACCATGCGCTCGGAGATGACAATGGCGTCCTCGAAGTTGTAACCACGCCACGGCATCAACGCCACCAGCGCGTTGCGCCCCAGCCCCAACTCACCGAGATCGGTACAGGGGCCGTCGGCGATCACCTCGCCCTTGGCGACATCCTGCCCCCCCTTCACCAGCGGCTTCTGGTTGAAGCAGGTGTTCTGGTTGGAGCGGCGGTATTTGAACAGGCGGTAGATATCGACACCCGGCTCACCCTCGCGCTGCTCATCCTCGTTGACGCGCACCACGATGCGGCTGGCATCGACATACTCCACCACACCACCACGGCGGCAGACGATCGCCACGCCGGAATCCTCGGCCACCGTGGCCTCGAGCCCGGTACCGACCAGCGGCTTCTCGCTACGCAGCAGCGGCACCCCTTGGCGCTGCATGTTGGCGCCCATCAAGGCGCGGTTGGCGTCGTTGTGCTCCAAAAACGGAATCAACCCGGACGACACCGACACCACCTGCGACGGGGACACATCCATGCAGTCGATCTGCTCGGGACGCGCCATGATGAACTCGCCATCCTTGCGGCACTGCACGGTGTCGGTGAGAAATGCGCCATCTTCCGCCACCGGCGCGTTGGCCTGCGCGATCACCAGCCCCGCCTCTTCGATGGCGGAGAGGTAGGAGACCTCACGGGTCACCTTGCCCGCTTTCACCTTGCGGTACGGGGTCTGGATAAAGCCGAACTCGTTGACCCGCGCATAGCTCGCCAGCGAGTTGATGAGGCCGATGTTCGGCCCTTCCGGGGTCTCGATCGGACACATACGGCCGTAGTGGGTGGGATGGACATCGCGCACCTCGAAGCCGGCGCGCTCGCGCGACAGGCCGCCGGGGCCAAGCGCCGACAGGCGGCGTTTGTGCGCCACTTCCGACAGCGGGTTGGTCTGATCCATGAACTGCGACAGTTGCGAGGAGCCGAAAAACTCCTTGATCGAGGCGATCAGCGGGCGGGAGTTGACCACATCCGACGGCATCGCCTCCAGCAGGTCGGTCGAACCGATCCGCTCGCGGCAGGCGCGCTCCAGCCGAATCAGACCGATCCGCACCTGATTCTCCAGCAACTCACCCACCGAACGCAGACGGCGGTTGCCCAGATGGTCGATATCATCCACTTCGCCGATACCATCACGCAGCTTCAGCAGCACATCGAGGGTGATGAGGATATCCTCCACTCGCAACACGCCGTGATCGAGCGGCACATCGGCGTCGGAGATCCCCAAGCGGCTGTTGAGCTTCATCCGCCCCACGCGCGACAGATCGTAACGGCCGGGGTCGAAGAACATCGACTCGAACAGCGCCTTGGCGGTCTCCACCGTCGGCGGCTCACCGGGGCGCATCATGCGGTAGATCTCAACCTGCGCCTCCTCCTTGCTCTGCACCATGTCCATGCGCAGCGTATCCGACAGCCACGAGCCGCGGATGGCGGGGTCGATCAACAGGCAGCTGATCTCCTCCACCCCGGCCTCGCGCAGGGAATCCACGGCGCCGCTATCAAGCTCTTGGTTGTAATCGAACAGCACCTCGCCGTTGTCAATCGTCACCGGCTGGGCAATCACCGCGCCGGTCAGCAGCTCGTCGGGCAGATCCAGCCACTCGACACCGGCATCCGCCAGCTTGCGGAGCGCCACCTTGGAGATCTTCTTTCCCTCGGCGACCAGCCGCTTGCCGTTCACCACAATATCGATCGGCGCGCGGTAACCGAGCAGCAGATCGGGATCCACCTTCAACTGGATGCCACCGCCCGCGACGATGCGGTAGGTGATGCGATCGTAAAAACGGTCGAGGATCTCCGGCAGTGTCAGGCCGAGCGCCTTGAGCAGGATACCCACCGGCATCTTGCGGCGCAGATCCAAGCGGAAATGGAGCTTGTCACGGATATCAAACTCGAAGTCGATCCACGAACCGCGGTAGGGGATGATCCGCCCCTTGAACAGGTACTTGCCGGAGGCGTGCGACTTGCCGCCATCGTGGCTGAAAAAGGCGCCCGGAGAACGGTGCATCTGCGACACAATCACCCGCTCGGTACCGTTGATCACAAAGGAACCGAAATCGGTCATCAACGGGATCTCCCCCATATAGACCGACTGATCACGCACCTCGCGCACCTTGCGCTTGTTGGGCTTGCCGCTGTCGGTATCGAAAATCTTCAACCGCAGCTTCACCTTCACCGGCAGCGCGTAGGTCAAATCGCGACGGCGACACTCGTCAAGGTCGTAACGCGGCGGCGCGTACTCCAACCCCAAGAACTCCAGCTCGGCGTGGCCGCCGTAGTCACGAATGGGGAACACGCTACGAAACACATTGGCTAGGCGGGCGTCGTTGATCGCCTCCTCGCCACCGCCTACCCCCAGAAACTCGCGGTAGGAGTCCACCTGCACGCCGAGCATATCCGGCATATCGATGATCGGGTCGATGGTGCCATAATTTTTACGAATGCGTTTTACTGTCGATGCCATGTCGCCCCCGGAAGGAATGTTGGAATGCAACCCGCGCCAAATCGAAAAACACCCATTCGATATCGCGTGGTCTGAATCTGGTTTAATGACGACTTCGCAAAAAGTCGTCATCGCGGCCATGGATGGCCGCGCAAGCAAAAAGTCCATGGACGGACTTTTTGCGATGTGCTCTTTAAAGCTTCTCCGCCTGTACGGATACAGCGGATAAAGCGACAAAAACCACCCTCAACCCGAGGCTGAGCGTGGCAACAACATCACACCCCTTTCCGTTCGCGGTGGATGTTGATCAACGATAAGCGGGGCGCGCCAGACCGGCCGGCGCACCCCGTCAACAATGCAGCAGGTGGCTACTTCAGCTCTACCGACGCCCCTGCCTCTTCCAGCTTGGCCTTCATTGCCTCGGCGTCCTCCTTCGACACCCCTTCCTTCACCGCCTTCGGCGCCTCGTCCACAACCGCCTTGGCCTCTTTCAGCCCCAGACCGGTCAACTCGCGCACCGCCTTGATCACCTGGATCTTCTTGGCGCCGGCGGATGTCAGGATGACATCAAACTCGGTCTGCTCTTCGGCGGCGGCAGCCTCGCCACCAGCCACGGGACCCGCAGCCACGGCGACAGGCGCGGCGGCAGAGACGCCGAACTTCTCCTCCAGCGCGCTCACCAGCTCGGATAGCTCGAGCACGGTCATGCTCTCAATTGCTTCAATCAATTCATCTTTGGAAATTGCCATAATGCTTATTAGCTCCTCTTGGTTTTATGTGAATAAGTAATGATTCATGTGGTTACGGATCGGACAACCGAACGCGTTCAGGCTGCCTGCTTCTGATCCCGGATCGCGGCCAATGTGCGTACAAACGAAGCCGGAACTTCGGCCAGTGTACGGACAAACCCCGAAATCGGCGATTGCATACTGCCCAGCAACTTAGCCAGCAGCACCTCACGCGACGGCAACAGTGCCAACGCCGTGATCTGCGTCTTGTCCAGCAGCTTGCCGTCGAGCACACCGCCTTGGATCTTCAACGCGTCGTTGCTCTTGGCAAAATCGGACAGCGCCTTCGCCATCGCCACCGGATCATTGCCGTACGCTACGGCAATCGGGCCGGTGAACAGCGGCTTGGCGGCGGCAAAGCTGGTATCCTCCGCAGCGCGACGCGCCAAGGTGTTCTTCACCACCTGGAATGCGATTCCAGATTGATGCAGCGCACCACGCAGCTCGCCGGACTGACCGACCGACAAGCCGCGATAATGGACGACCACAGCAGACGATGCCTGCAACCACGCAGCATGCAGTTTTTCTACAAGCTGTTGTTTCTGTTCGCGGTTCATACATCCCCCTTGTAATAATATCTGACCCGTACAAGTGAGCTTCACTTCCATCTATGCCGGATAGCCAACGCGCTTGACACGCCGACCGATTAAGCGACCGAAATCGCTCCCGCAGTCTGGGACGGATCGCATTGATCGCAATCGGCGATCAATGGATTGGCGGTGCGTGGAAGGCACTCCTTGCCTTCGTCGGCACCAGTGATGCGTCCATCATGGATGCATCAAACTTGACGACTGGTTAGATGACCACTTCGCAAGAAGTCGTCATCGCGGCCATGGACGGGTTCGGGGAAAGGATTCCCCTCCTACAGGCTGTAGGAGCGGTTTCCAACCGCGAATTGCCACAGACGGAATTGTTGCGATGCGCGCATTAGATAGAGCTCAGATCGACGCGAACCCCGGGCCCCATGGTGGAGGAGAGCACGATGCCCTTCATGTAACGCCCTTTGGACGAAGCCGGCTTCATGCGGTTCAGCTCCGCCAACAGATGCTCCACATTGGCAACCAGCTTCTCTTGATCGAACGAGCAGCGCCCGACCGGGGCATGAATCACCCCCGCCTTGTCAACCCGCACCTCGATCTGACCGGACTTGATGTCGCCGACCACCTTGGCCACATCCATGGTCACCGTGCCCAGCTTGGGATTCGGCATCAGCCCGCGCGGCCCCAGGATACGGCCGATCCGGCCGATCAGCGCCATCATATCTGGGGTAGCGACCACGCGGTCGAAATCGAGAAAGTTCTCTTTTTGCACCCGCTCCACCAGCTCTTCGGCACCGACCACATCGGCACCGGCGGCCTTGGCCTCATCCGCCTTCTCGCCACGGGCGAAGACCGCAACACGCACGCTCTTGCCGGTGCCGTTTGGAAGCGCAATCGAGCCGCGCACCATCTGATCGGCGTGACGCGGATCGACACCGAGCTGAACAGCGATATCGATGGATTCATCAAACTTGGCCTTGGGCATGGTCGCGATCGCCGCGATCGCCTCCGCGATGGAAACATGCCCCTGAGGCAGATGCTCGCGGGCGGCACGGATTCGTTTACTCAATTTCGCCATCGCTCTAGACCTCCATTCCTTCAACCGTCAGCCCCATCGACTTGGCGGTTCCGGCGACAATCCGCATCCCCGCCTCCTCATCGTAGCAGTTCAGGTCGGCCTTCTTGGTCGCAACAATGTCACGGATCTGATCGGCGGTCACCGTGCCCACCTTGACCTTGTTGGGTTCGGCACTCCCCTTGGTGATGCCGGCGGCCTTCTTCAGCAGCACGGATGCCGGAGGCGATTTGATAACAAAATCAAAGGATTTATCTTTGTATACGGAGATCACCACCGGCAGGGTAATGCCGGACTCCATCTCTTGGGTTCTGGCGTTGAACGCCTTGCAGAACTCCATGATATTGACACCAGCCTGACCCAACGCGGGTCCCACCGGCGGTGCGGGATTGGCTTTCCCTGCAGGCACCTGCAGCTTCACCAACTTCTCAACAACTTTTGCCATAATCTTCTGTTCTCTCTTGTTAAACCGATGACACGCTCATCATGAACCTTCATCTTTATGCGCCTGACTCGCAGGCTCCCACCCTCTGGTGGTGCGCCCCGCCTCCATGCGGGACGGAAAACCCGTACGCTAGCTCTTGGCGACCTGACCGAAATCGAGCTCCACCGGCGTCGGCCGCCCGAAGATGCTCACACTGACGATCAACTTCCCGCTATCCTCCTGCACCTCTTCCACCACGCCGTTGAACGAGGCAAAGGGACCATCGGTGACACGCACATCCTCGCCAACCTCAAACAGCACCTTCATACGCGGCCGCTCGATGCCCTCTTCGATCTGCTTCTTAATGGCATCGATCTCGCGCTGCGCCATCGGACGCGGCTTGCCACCGGAACCGAGAAAGCCGACCGTGTTACGCACGCTATTGATCACATGCCATGTCTCATCGGTCATCGCCATCTCTACCAGCACATAACCGGGAAAAAACTTGCGCTGGGTAGTCGTTTTCTGACCGTTTTTCAGCTCCACCACATCCTCGCGGGGAACCAATATCTCGCCGAACATGTCGGAAAGCCCCGACTTCTCCGCGCTCTCCCTGATCGCCTCGGCCACCTTGTCCTCGGAGCCGGAGAATGCCTGCACGGCGTACCAGCGCTTGGTTACAGCATCATCCGCCATCAGATCACCTGCTTCACTGCCCATCCGAGGGCAGAGTCCACCAACCACAAAAACAGCGATACCAACAGCACCATCACCACCACCATCACCGTGCTCTGCAAGGTCTCCCGACGCTCCGGCCAAACCACCTTGCGAGCCTCCACCTGAACCTCGCGGTAGTATCTCTGTATATCTGCAATACCAACCATCTTTATCCCTCTGTTTGAAACGCGTTAAGTGGCAGGCCAGGAGGGACTCGAACCCCCAACAGCCGGTTTTGGAGACCGGTGCTCTACCAGTTGAACTACTGGCCTATAGGCGAAAGGCGATTATACCTTGGTCTCTTTGTGCTCCGTGTGCTTGCGGCAGGAGGGGCAGTATTTCCGCAGAACAAGCTTGTCGCTCATGGTGCGTTTATTCTTATCGGTGGTGTAGTTGCGCCGTTTGCACGACGCACATGCCAATGCCAATGTATCCCGCATTACGAATCTCCCAATTCAGAAACTGACAGCACCGCCAAACCTCCGTGAACGAGCTTCTGGCGATCTGTTCAAAACCTACTACAAAAACAGGCTGGTGACGCCCAAGGCGTCACCAGCCATGACCGGTCTGCGTGTGACCCGAACTACTCGATGATCTCGGTCACGACGCCGGCACCCACGGTGCGGCCGCCCTCGCGGATGGCGAAGCGAAGCTCCTTGTCCATCGCGATCGGCGTCAGCAGCGTGATCTCCATGCTGACATTGTCGCCCGGCATCACCATCTCGGTGCCCTCCG
>WFMN01000192.1 GCA_015489095.1 Mariprofundaceae bacterium
CAGCGGGCAGCGAATCGCTGGCGCCTCCGGCCGCTGTTGCTGCCAGTAGGAGAGCGGCCGACCGCTGCTGAAACGCACCGCAAGCGCGCGCGCAATGCGCTGGCTGTCGTGCGGCGCAAGCCGCGCGGCAAGCGGCGGATCGACCCGCTGCAAGATGCGGTGCAGGTAGGGAGTGCCACACCTAGTGCGCAGCGCGTCCACACGGCGGCGAATGGTCGGGTTTTCGGGAGGGATGGGGGCAAACCCCTGTAGCAGCGCGCGCAGGTACATGCCGGTGCCGCCGACGATCAACGCGGGAACGCCGCGGCGGTTGCAGTCGGCAATCGCCCGCCGCGCCTGCCCGGCCCACCACACCGCATCGCCGCTGGCCGGCAGGGTGACCACATCGATCAGGGCGTGCGCCACCTGCCGCTGCTCCTCCTTACTCGGCTTGGCGGTGCCGATATCGAGGCCGCGGTAGAGCTGCATCGAGTCGCAGGCGATGATGGTGGCATCGAAGCGCCGCGCCAGCTCCAGCGCCAACGCCGATTTCCCGCTGCCGGTCGCCCCCATCAGCGCGACGGCGTGCAATACCCCTTGATCAGCCGGCGATCGCTTCGGCAAGCACACCTTCCATCAGGCCGGCATCGACACAGCGCAGCGTCGGGTGGTTCCAGCGGGCGAAGATGGCATCGACAATCGCCGCACCGGCCACAATCAGATCGGCCCTGCCCGGCTCGATCGACGGCTCCGCCTGCCGCTGGGCATGGGTCATGGCACACAGCCGCCGGCGCAGTTGATCGAACGCCGGTCGCGTCATCCAGTGGTGGTTGATCACCTCGGCGTCGTAGCGCGCCATCCCCAGTTCGGTGGCGGCGAGGGTGGTCACGGTGCCGGCGGTGCCGACCAGATGGCGAGGCACCACGCCATCTTTCCAGTGGCGGGTCACCGCATCCAGCTCGCGGTCGACCAGTTGGCGCAGCGCCGCCCAATCCACATCCGAGGGTGGGTCGCTGTGCAACCCCTCCTCCACCAGCCGGATCACCCCCAGCGGCAGGCTGATCACATCCACCATCGCGCCATCGACCACGCGGATAAACTCGGTGCTGGCGCCGCCGATATCGAACAGCACCATCTCATCCGCCACCTCGGGCTCCAGCACGCTGCGGCTGCCGCGCAGCGCAAGCGCCGCCTCCTCCTCGCCGCTCAACACGCGGATGGCGATCCCGGTCTGCTCCTTCACCCGGCGGCAGAAATCGCGGCCGTTGACCGCCTGCCGCACCGCCGCCGTCGCCGTGGCGTAGATCGCATCGTCAGCCACCCCGAAGCGGTGACAGCGCGCCACCAGATCATCCAGCGCCGCCAACGCCCGCGCCATCCCCGCCTCGCCCAGCTCGCCGCTGGCGCGCACCCCCTCGCCCAAGCGGGCGATATGGTGGTGGTAATGCACCACCTGCCACGGCGGCGTGCCGGCGGGATCCTCCCGCGCGATCAACAGACGAATGGTGTTGGAGCCTAGGTCAATCGAGGCTCGCATCGGTGGTGGGGTCACAGAGGCACGAGGCTGTCGCGGTGCTGGCGCGCCACCGCCACATAGTGCTGTGCCGAGCGTTGCAGAAACGCCCGCTCCTCCTCGGTCAGCGGGCGACGCCCCTTGGCCGGCGCGCCAGCGTAGAGCCAGCCCGATTTCAGCACCTTGCCCTCGGTCACCAGCGCGCCCGCCGCCACCAAGCAGCCCGGCTCCACCACCGCCCGATCCATCACCACCGCCCCCATGCCGATCAGCGCGCCGTCGCCGATGGTGCAGCCGTGCAGAATCACCCGGTGGCCGATGGTCACATCGTCACCGACGACGCAGGGGGTCACCCCCTCGGAGGTGTGCAGCGTGCAGTGATCCTGGATGTTGGAGCGGGCACCGATGACGATCTCCTCGACATCCCCGCGCAGCACCGTCTGATACCAGATCGAGCTGTCGGCGCCGATCGTCACCCGGCCGATAATGTCGGCCGAGGGGGCGAGAAAGGCGGGGCTGTCGATCGCCGGGCGATGCCCCTGCCACGCCGCGATCATCGCCTTGCTTCCGGCTCGATTATGGCCACACCCCGATGGTGGCGAGCCCCTGCTCTTCGTCGAAGCCGAACATGATGTTGCCGTTCTGGATCGCCTGGCC
>WFMN01000193.1 GCA_015489095.1 Mariprofundaceae bacterium
ACCTGATGGTCTTCTTAAGGCCGCGTATTATCCGCAGCGACGATGACATCCGCACCGTCACTCAGGATAAATATCTCGATATCAAGGGGCTCTACAGGCACCAGAAGAACGACGGCTCGATCCTGATCCGCCCCCACCGTCAACCCTTCCCCGAGTCGTGGAAGCCGACCCCGCCCTCCGGCAAGGCGAAGCATGCCCCCCCCATCACCAACGGGCTGCAACAGGATGGCTACAGCAACGGCTCATGATGCAGCAGCTTAGCCGGATCACCTCGGAGCAGATCGACCCCGACCGACTGGCCGATTTTTCACTGCCGGTACTGCGCCAAGGGCCGATTCTACCGCTCAAACCGGACGATACCGCCGCCAACCCGGTGGCGGTGCCGGATGAGGGCGACTGGCCGTGGGCGCTGCTGGACGATTGCCGGCGGGTGTTGGGCGGTGAGGTCACGCCGGTGCTGGCGCCGCGCGATGTGATCCTCACCGCGCTCAACCAAACCTTCGATATGGCGTCGGCCTCCGCCGAACAGATGCTGGAGGATCTCGACGGCCACGGTGAGCTCTCCAAAGAATTTGAAGAGATAAGCGACCTGCTCGATGCCGAAGATGAGGCGCCGGTCATCCGGCTGATCAACACCCTGATTTCGCAGGCGCTGAAAGAGCGCGGCAGCGATATCCACATCGAGCCGTTTGAAACCAAGGTGCAGGTGCGCTTCCGCATCGACGGCATCCTGCACACCATCATCACCCCGCCCAAAGGGGTGCAGGCGGCGATGGGAAGCCGCATCAAGGTGATGGCGGGGCTCGATATCGCCGAGAAACGCCACCCGCAGGATGGCCGCTTCCGGGTGCGCATCGGCAGCCGTGAAGTGGATGTGCGTGTCTCGATCCTCCCCACGGCGCAGGGCGAGCGCATCGTGATGCGCTTGCTCGATAAAAGCGCCGGGGTGATGGATCTGGCCAGCCTCGGCATGAGCGACGCGCAGTTGGCGATGATCCGCCAAGCGACCACCGCCCCCCACGGCCTGCTCTTGGTCACCGGCCCCACCGGTTCCGGCAAAAGCACCACCCTCTATGCCGCGCTGATGCAGGTCGATCGCGCCAACCGCAATGTGATGACCATCGAGGATCCGATTGAGTACCAGCTCGAAGGGGTGGGGCAGATGCAGGTGCAGCAGAAGATCGGCCTGTCGTTTGCCAGCGGGCTGCGCTCGATTCTACGACAAGACCCCGATATCGTGATGATCGGCGAGATCCGCGATCTGGAGACGGCGGAGATCGCCATTCAGGCCTCGCTCACCGGCCATTTGGTCTTTGCCACCCTGCACACCAACGATTCGCTCTCCGCCATCGTGCGGCTGCAGGATATGGGGGTGGAGCCCTATCTCGTCGCCTCCTCGCTGACACTAGTACAGGCGCAGCGGCTAGTACGCAGGCTCTGCCCAGAGTGCCGCAAGCCTAGGGCGGTGACCGCCAACGACTGGAAGGTGCTCGATATGCGGCGGGAGGATTTTCCGCAGGTGGAGACCATCTATGAGGCGGCGGGCTGCGATCACTGCATGCAGACCGGCTACAAGGGGCGGGTGGCGATCTACGAGATGACCCTGATCAGCGAGGCGATGCGCAACCTGATCCATGAGGGAAAGAACCTGCAAGCGGCGCGCAAACAGGCGAAGCGCGAGGGGATGCTGAGCCTACGGCAGGATGGCGCCCGCCATGTCGCCGCCGGCATCACCACCGTGGACGAGGTGCTGCGGGTCACACTGGAAGATGTGGTGATTACGGAATAGATGTCTGCATCATTTTTCATCGTCTCGGCAGGGGTAATGCCTAAAAAATAAACCTATTTTCCGGGGCTGCCACCTCGCCAAACACATCTCTACCCTACAAAACAAATAGTTAACTAGCACATCTGCTATTGGCATCGTGCGTGCTGTACAGGTTGTATTCTGACATTATGTCCATGGCTGCTGGATCGCCATGGCAAACCAAGGGAGTACAACCGATGATACCAACAATCCACACCAACAACCTCGTTCGCGCGGTCGCGCTGGCTGCCGGGCTGGGGCTTGGCGCCGCGCCGGCGGTCGCTGGCAATTTGGCCGACAAGCTCGACAACCTCAACATCAGCGGCTTCGTTGATGGCTCGTTCAGCGGGCAGAACGCCAAGGCGGCCGCCACTAGCACAGGCTTCGGCCTCGATCAGGTCGAGCTTGATGTCGAGTATGGCAAGGAGAATGTCGGCTTTCGCTTCGATCTCAACGGCTTTCCATCAGCCGGCGGCAATGTCACCCAGGACGGCCTGTTCGAACAGGGCTATGTCTTCTACACCCTCCCCGGCATCGGCGATGCGGGGCTCACCTTCACCTTCGGGAAGTTCAACGCCCCGATCGGCTGGGAACTGCTGGATGCACCCGATATGTACCAGTTCTCGCACGCGCTGGTGTTCAACAACGGGCTACCGACCAACCTGACCGGCGCATCGCTCTCCGGCAAAGTCGGCATGATCGACGCAGTGATCTACTACAGCAACAAGGTGGACAGCAACGGCGTCACCACCACCGGCATCCGCGCTGGCGGCGGCCGCGTGGGCATCACCCCAATGGAGGGCGTCAACCTCGGCGTCTCCTATATCAGCCAAGGCAACCCGGGGCTGGCATCCACCAAGACACTCGATATCGATTTCACCTACGATGCCATCGAAAACCTAGTGATCGGTGCCGAGTACAATCAGGTGAAAACAGCAGCAACAGCAACCACCACAACCAAATCCGGCGGCTACTTCCTCACTGCCCACTACGATTTTACCAGCTTTGTCGGCGCCACCTACCGTTTTGGCACTTGGGATAACGATACCAATGTCGCCGGCAAGGTGACCTCCAACACCGTAGCCATCACCACCACACTGGGCGAAGGCTTCGGCGCACTGGGTGAGTAT
>WFMN01000194.1 GCA_015489095.1 Mariprofundaceae bacterium
CGCCCGCACCAGCCGGCGCTCCACCGGCGCCTCGCTATCGCCCATCGCCAGCAACCGCTTGCCGTGGCCGAGATCGAGCGACAGCACCAGCGACAGGTTGTTGGCGTTGCTGCTGGTCGCCCCGCGCGGCGGCCACAACACCCGCACCCGATGGCCGCCCACCAGCGCCACATCACCACGGGCCAGCCAACGCACCCGACCAGCCATGCGCCGCCACCCCCGCACCACCTTGGCGGCGCGATTCTCCGGCACATCCGCCAGCCACAGCTCCCCCACCCGATTGACCCGCCGCAGCAGGCTGGCGATGCCACCGGCGTGATCGGCCTGCAGATGGCTCACCGCCACCACATCGAGGTGGGTCACCCCCTGCGCGCGCAGCCCCTCCGCCACCGTGGTGCCGCCGTTAAACCGGCTGCCGCGACTGCCCGGCGCATCCAGCGCCATCACCGCTCCGCCGGGAAAACGCAGTGTCGCCGCCGCACCCTGCCCGACATCCCACACCGTCCACGCCGTCTGCGTCACATCGCGCTCCGGCCACAGCAGCAGCATGGCAACCGCGCACCCCACCGCCACCACGGCGCGAAAACGGTGGCGACGCCCCCACCCGACCCCGGCGGTCACCAGCAGCAGCCCAGAAAGCGCCAGCCACCACCACGGCAGCCGCGGCAGCCACCACGACCCTCCCGGAAGCTGGTAGAAGCACGCCAGCAGCCACTCGCCCACTTCGACCCCGGCCGAGGCCAACAGCAGCAACCCGTGCGCGCCATCACTCCATCCCGCCATTGCCAACACCGCCGCCGATAGCGACGACGGCAGAATCCACACCCCGTAGAGCGGCACCAGCAGTAGGTTGGCCGGCAACGCATAGAGCGGAAAACGGCCGAAGGCACCGGCGATCAGCGGCAGCGTCGCCAGCGTTGCCACCACGCTGACCCACAGCAGCCCGCGCGCCGCCCCGCGCCACCCCTTGCGCGGCACCGATTCCTGCCGCGCTCCCCACACGATGAGCGCCGTCACCGCCACAAACGACAGCCACAGCGAGATCGTGCCCACCGCCAATGGATCGAGCGTCACCACCACCATCAGCGCCGCCAGCATGGTATTGAGCGGATGGGAGCGGCTGCGCAGCCACCACGCCGCCGCGGCCGCCGCCAACATCAACACCGCGCGCTGGGTCGGCAGGCTCCAACCGGCCAAGGTGGCGTAGCCCAACGCCAGCACCACCCCCGCCAGCAGCGCACAGCGGCGCACCGGTAACGCCACTATCCACGCCTCGCGCCGCGTCAGCAGCCACCACGCCAACAGAACCCCCCAACCCGCCACCATGCCGATATGGAGCCCGGAGATCGCCAGCAGATGGGCGGTTCCGCTGGCGGAGAAACGCTGCCACTGCGCATCATCCAGCCGGGAGCGATCCGCCAGCAGCAGCGCCGACAGCACCGCCGCTGGGGCGGGATCGATGGCGCGCAAGGCGTCGCGCACCCGCTGGCGCAGGGTGGCCAGCAGCGTGGGATCGGCTCGGGATTGCAGTGCGCCGACAGGAGCGCCCAGCAGCACCACATGGTGGGCGCGGCAGTAGGCGGCGAAGTCGAACCCGCCGGGATTGTGACGACGATGGGGAGGGTGCAGCCGCAGCGCGCCGTGGAGGTGATCACCGGCCATCACCCCGCGCAACCGCCGATCACCGTAGAGATAACACCAGATATCGCCGCGCAACCGCGCGCCATCGGATCGCGTGGCGCCATGCAGGGTGAGACGCTGGTAGTGGGCGTGTTGCTGCACCGCCCGCACGGTGGCATCGACCACCACCTTCCGTTGCAGCCAATGGCGATCGCACTGTTGCTGCCAATCGAGCCACCCTTGGTAGGCGAGCGCCCACCCCATCCCCGCCAGCAGCACCAGCAATGGAACCCAGCGGGTGCGCCACCACAGCGCCGACACCACCAGCGCCGTCAAACCGATCACTTCGGCCTTGGGCTGCACCTCGACCAGCGCCATCGCCCCCACCCAGCACAGCGCCGGCCACAACAGCGGCAGCCGTTGACGAAGCGCGTGCGGGGGCGGGTTCGTTACAGGATCAGATCGACCGCGTCGATGCGGCAGTCAGGTGTCGGCAGCGGCGCAGGCATCTGCACCAACTCTGCCGCCGGCAGGTAGCAGTGGGGATAGGCCATCACCTCCTCCAGCCAGCGATCGTCAAACAGCATCAGATCAAGATCGAGGGTGCGCGGCTGCCACGACCCCTTGGAGCGGTCGCGCCCGTGACGATCCTCCAGCCGCTTCAACCACGGCGCTAGGTCGTCGCGGTCGAAGTCGAGCGCAAACAGCGCGCAGGCGTTGAGAAAATCGGCGGCGCCGGCATCCATCCCCACTGCCGCCGAACGGTACACCCGCGAGAAACGCACCTGCGGGAAACGGTCGCGCAGCGCCTTTGCCGCCGCAACCAAGTAGCGCTCGGGATCGATATTCGACCCCATCCCCACCAGCGCCCGGTGTTGGATGAAACCGTTCATGAACCTCGCTCGATCACCACCGCCACATTCTCCGACCCGCGCACCGCCCCCGGCTTGGAGAGCTTCAACCGCAGCCACGGCACCGCAAACTCGTCGATCACGATCTTCGCGCACGCCTCGGCCAGCGCCTCGATCAGCCCAAACTCCGACTGCTCGATAAAGCCGATCAGCCGCTTGGACACCATCTTATAATCCAGTGTGTCGGCGATGTTATCGCTCTTTCCCGCCGTGGAGATATCCCACGCCATCTCCAGATCGAGGCGCACCGTCTGCCGGATCTCGCGCTCCCAGTCGTAGATGCCGATCACCGTGCGCACCTCAAGCCCCTCGATCAACACCTTATCCATGATGACCTCGCAAGAAGTCATCATCGCGGCCACGGACGGCCGCGCAAACCGAGCGCTTGCGCAAGCAAGTGCTTGGTTTGTAAGGGAAGTGAAAACC
>WFMN01000195.1 GCA_015489095.1 Mariprofundaceae bacterium
CAGCTCTATGGCCGAAGAATCGGTTTCAGACGGTGTCGCTTGGGCTGAGTGCCGAGTGGTAGTGCGCGGATGAGTAAGCTACTTCGGTTCAAACACCATCTGCTGATGCTGCTCTTCTCCGTGGCGTTGATCGCGGTGGATGTGCAGGTGGGCAGCTTCGACAGCGGCGAGTTCTCCCGCATCAGCGCGCTGATCGAAGCGATCCAGCGGCTGGATGTGGAGAGCGAGGAGGAGATGATGGATCTCTTCACCCACACCAGCCACTCGCCCCAGCGGTTGCGTCGGCTTGCAGACAGTCTGGCGCGCGACCAGCGGCAACTCGCCGCCCTGTTGCTCGATGATATCCGCGAGCGCGATGAGAACCTCTTTGTCAGCAGCAAGGTGGCGGGCAACTTGGAGCAGAACCTGAAGAAAGTCGAGGCTTCGGTCGCGGCGCAGCGCGAGGCGATCCGGGATTTTCTCGCCAACATCGACCTGTTGACCCAAGCGCAACAGGCGCTGCCGGTGACGGTGGCGCGGATGATTCGGCGCCATCCTGAGCAGGCGCGGCAGATCGGCGTCTTCGCCAACGAGATGACGCGCTGGCAGCTCTTCCCCGACGCGCAACTGGAGCGGAAGTTGCAGCGGCAGATGGCGACACTCGACGCCGCCGGCCTGCCGGCGTTGCATGCCGCCGGCAGCGCGCTGTTGCGCTATCATCGCTTGGTGAAACAGGCGATGGATCGTGTCGAAGATAGCGGGATCGCCGAAAATCTTGCCCTAGTGCGGGCGAACTTTGCCCAGCATTATGCCAACGAGGTGCATATCCACACCATCAGCAAACATCTGTTGACGCTGATGGTGGTGGCGCTGTTGCTCTATCTGACGCTGTTGTTGGTCAGTAGCCGCCGCAAGAATCTTCGCCTTGAGCAGCTTCTCGCCGAGAAGGCGGAGTTGGAGGAGCGTAACCGCCTGCTGCTGGCGGCGATGCATAGCGCGCCCAATGGCGTGTTGGTCTGCAACTACGATGGTCAAGTGTTGTACGCCAACACCCGGCTGGCCGAGATGCATGGTGAGCGCGATGGCGAGGCGTTGATCGGACACTACGCCGCCGAGCTGCGCGGGGGCGAACGCGGGGACGCGACCTACCGCGAGATCGTTGAGGCCACCGAGCGTGGCGAGGCATGGCACGGGGATTACATCCTAGATGCCAAGGGGAGCGCGCCGATCACGGTGGCGCGTACCATGTCGGGGATCGAACTGGATGCGCACCGCTATCTGGTGGGGATCGACCGCGATGTGACCAGCGAGCGGGCGCAGGCGGCGAAGCTGGAGGCGATTCAACGGCTGGAGAGCCTCGGCGTGCTGGCGGGCGGTATCGCCCATGATTTCAACAATATCCTGACCGCCATCCGTGGCAACGCCGTGCTGGCGAAACGGCACGGCGGGCAGGAGGCGCAGCCCTATCTGCGACGGATCGAGGAGGGCATCCAGCGGGCGGCCGATCTCTGTCAGCAGATGCTGGCCTACGCCGGTAAGGGGCAGTTCGTGGTCGAACCGCTCGATCTGTCGGCGCTGGTGCGGGATGTGAGCCAGCTGATCGCGGTCTCGATCGCCCCCGGGGTGCAATTGCGCGTTGATCTGGCCGACGGGCTCGCGCCGGTCAAGGGGGATCGCGCGCAGCTGCAACAGATCGTGCTCAATCTGATCACCAACGCCAACGATGCCATCGCCGAGCAGAGGGAGGCGACGGAAGGGGAGATCAAGGTCACCACCTTCGAGCGGGAGGTGGAGGCCGAGGTGCTGAGCCACGCCGTTTGCGGCACGGAGGCCAAGCCCGGTCGCTTTGTCGCGCTTGAGGTGGAGGACAACGGCTGTGGCATGGACGCGGCGACCCAGCAGCGTATCTTCGAGCCCTTTTTCACCACCAAGTTTACCGGGCGCGGCCTCGGGATGAGCGCCATCCTCGGCATTGTGCAGCATCATCAGGGCGCGCTGCTGCTGGAGAGCGCGCCGGGCAAGGGGAGCCGCTTCACCCTGTTGCTACCGCCGGTGGACGAACCGCTGCCCGTCCGCGAGGAGGAGCGCGCTCCGCTTGCGGAGGAGTGCGCGGTGTCCGGCTTGGTGTTGATCATCGACGACGAAGCGGTGATCCGCGAGATGGCGGCGGAGATCTTGGAGGATGCCGGCCTGCGTACCCTGACCGCCGAGGATGGCGAGCAGGGGGTGGCGCTCTTCCGCCAGCATCAGGAGGAGGTCGATGTGGTGCTGCTCGACATGACCATGCCGGTGATGGATGGCGAGGCCTGTTTCAAGGCGCTGCGTGCCATCCGCGACGATCTGCCGGTGGTGGTCGCCAGCGGCTACGCCGAACAGGATGTGGTACGCGCCTTCGGCGACGGGGAGCTGGCCGGGTTCATGCAGAAACCGTTTGACCCCGAGCGGCTGCAGCAGTTGATGCAAAAGATCGTCATTACCCGTCGTCGCCCCTAGCCTGCGCGCCATGGATCGGCTGATTATTCACGGTGGTCGCCCGCTGCGGGGCTCGGTTGAGGCCAGCGGAGCCAAGAACGCCGCCTTGCCGCTGCTGGCGGCCTCGATCTTGGTTGATGGCCAAGTGAGCTACCACCGCGTGCCCCACCTGCGCGATATCGCCACCATGATGTCGCTGCTGGTCTATCAAGGCGCCAAGGTGGCGGTGGATGACCACAACCGCCTCCATATCGATAGCCGTCCCGCCAATCAGCCGGAGGCACCCTACGATCTGGTCAAAACGATGCGTGCCTCGGCGCTAGTGCTGGGGCCGCTGCTCAGCCGGTTCGGCAAGGCGCGGGTCAGCCTGCCCGGCGGCTGCGCCATTGGCGCCCGCCCGATCGACATGCACCTGAAAGGGCTGGAGGCGATGGGGGCGGCGATCACGGTGGAGAACGGCTATGTGAACGCCAGCGCGCCTTATGGCCTAACCGGCAGCCGCATCTGCTTTGACCGGGTGACGGTGACCGGCACCGAGAACCTGATGATGGCGGCGGTGCTCGCCCACGGCGAGACGGTGCTGGAAAACGCCTCGCAGGAGCCGGAGGTGGTCAATCTCGCCGAGATGTTGCGTCCGTTGGGAGCCGATATTGCAGGCGATGGCACCAGCACGATCACCATCCGCGGGGTTGATGCGCTGCATGGCGGCACGGCGGAGGTGATTCCCGACCGCATCGAAACCGCCACCTATCTGGCGGCGGGGTTGATTACCGGCGGCGATGTGATGGTGACCGATACCGACGATCGGATGTTGGAGGCGTTTTTGTCCCATCTGCGCGAGGCGGGAGCAACGGTGGAGGTGCACGCGGGTACCATCCGCTGTTACGCCAAGCAGCCGCTGAAGGGAACCGATGTCCGCACCATGCCCCACCCCGGATTTCCCACCGATCTACAGGCACAATTCATGGCGCTGATGACGCTGGCGCAAGGAAGCAGCACCATTCGCGAAACCATCTTTGAAAACCGCTTCATGCATGTGCAGGAGCTGGTGCGGCTGGGCGCCAACATTCAGCTCAACGGCAATACGGCACTGGTGCGCGGGGTGGAGTATCTGTCGGCGGCGCCGGTGATGGCGACCGATCTGCGCGCCTCGGCGTCGCTGGTGTTGGCGGCGCTGGCGGCGGAGGGCTCCACCGAGATTTCGCGCATCTACCATATCGACCGCGGCTACGAACGGATCGAAGAGAAGCTGGGCAAGCTTGGGGCGGAGGTGGAGCGGCGTAGCGGTTCCAACCATATGTTGACGGGAGGGGATTTTGGCTGAGTTGGGTATCGCGAGCGAGCAACCGCTGAAGATCGCGCTGGCGAAGGGGCGGCTGCTGGAGCAGATCATTCCGCTGTTGGAATCGGTCGGCATGGCGCCCGCGGCGGCCGACATCCAGAGCCGCAAGTTGATTCTTCCCGGGCCGAACGGCTGTCAGTTCCTGATTATCCGTGCCGCCGATGTCTGCACCTTTGTCGAACGCGGTGCCGCCGATATCGGCATTGTCGGCCGTGATCTGCTGCTGGAGGCGCGCCCCAATGTCTATGAGCCGCTCGATCTCGGCATCGGCCGCTGCCGCCTGTGTGTCGCCGCTCCCGCCGATCGCCCCGATCCGATGGCGCTGCCGGCCGGTAGCGCGCTCAAGGTGGCGACCAAGTATGACCATCTGGCGGCGAGCTTCTTTCAGCAGCGCGGGGTGCAGGCGGAGATTATCCACCTCTACGGCTCGATGGAGCTGGCGCCGCTGGTGGCGATGGCCGACTGCATCGTCGATCTGGTGGAGACCGGCGGCACACTGCGCGCCAACGGGCTGGCGGAGTTCGCCACCCTGTTCGATATCTCCAGCCGCCTGATCGTCAATCCCGCCAGCTACGCCCTGCGCAAGGAGCGGATTCAACCGCTGATCGAGCAGCTTCGTTCGGCGGTGGAGGAGCAAACATGAAGATTCGCCGATTGGCCTATAACGACAGCGACTTTGATGTCAGTCTGCGTGCGCTGCTGGCGCGCGAAGCCGACACCGGCGAGGAGATTCAGGGGGTGGTGGCCGATATCCTCCGTCAGGTGCGCAGCGAGGGTGATGCCGCGCTGTGCCGGTTGACGACCGAGTTCGACCACTGGCCGTGCACGGCGGAGACCATGGTGATCGACCGCGCCCGCATGGAGCAGGCGTGGCACTCGGTCTCCGCCGCCGACCGGCAGGCGCTCACCTTGGCTGCCGAGCGCATCCGCAGCTACCACCAGCAGCAGTGCGAGCGCGAACAGGGGTGGAGCTACACCGATTCGGTCGGCATGACGCTGGGGCAGCGCATCACCCCGCTCGATCGCGTCGGGCTTTATGTGCCGGGCGGCAAGGCGGCCTATCCGTCGTCGGTGCTGATGAACGCGGTGCCGGCAACGGTCGCCGGGGTCAACGAGATCGTGATGGTGGTGCCGACCCCGCACGGGGTGGTCAACGAGCTGGTGCTGGCGGCGGCCTTCATCGGCGGGGTGCAGCGCGGGTTCGCCGTCGGCGGCGCACAGGGGGTGGCGGCGCTGGCCTACGGTACCGAATCGGTGCCGGCGGTGGATAAAATCGTCGGTCCCGGCAACAAGTTCGTCGCCGCCGCCAAGCGGCAGGTGTTCGGCACCTGCGGCATCGACATGATCGCCGGACCCTCCGAGATCGTGGTGGTGGCCGACGGCGGCGATCCAGTGTGGCTGGCGGCCGATTTTCTGTCGCAGGCCGAGCACGACGAGGCGGCGCAGTCGATCCTGATCGCCACCGATGCGGCGCTGCTGGATCAGGTCGCCGTTGCAATCGAACGCCATCTGGAAACGCTGCCGCGCGCGGAGATCGCCCGAAAGTCGTGCGCGGAGCACGGCGCGCTGATAGCGGTGGAGAGCCTTGCGCAGGCGGCGGAGGTGGTGAACATCATCGCGCCCGAACATCTGGAGCTGGCGGTGGAGGATCCCGATCGCCTGCTGCCGCGGATTCGCCATGCCGGCGCCATCTTTATCGGCCACTTCGTGCCGGAGGCGGTGGGCGATTATGTCGCCGGGCCCAACCATGTGCTGCCCACCAACCGCACCGCCCGCTTCTCTTCGCCCTTGGGGGTGTACGATTTCCAGAAGCGGAGCAGTATCATTCGCGGTAGCCGCGCCGCCCTGCAACAGATCGGCGGCGATGCCGCCCACCTCGCCCACCAAGAGGGGCTGCAGGCGCATGCGCGCACCATTGAACTGCGACTAGAGGACAAAGGAACCCAATGATTCGGAAGGATATTGTTGCGCTCTCCGCCTATCAGGTCGCCGATAGTCGGGGGATGATCAAACTCGACGCGATGGAGAACCCCTACCCGATGCCCAAGGCGCTGCATGAGGGGTGGCAGCAGATGCTTGCCGCGACCGAGATCCATCGCTATCCCGATGCCGACATGGCGACGCTGCGGCAGGAGATTGCAGCGCTCGACGGGTTGCAGGCCGATCAGGTGCTGCTCGGCAACGGCTCCGATGAGCTGATTCAGATGATTTTGATGGCCTGCGACAGCGGCGCCTGCGCCATTCCCACCCCCACCTTCGTCATGTACCAACTGGTGTCGCGCTGGCTCAGGCGACCGGTGGTTACCCTCGCGCTGGACGAGAACTTCACGCTCGATCCGCAGAAGCTGCTGGAAACCAGTGGCCGCGAGAAGGCGGCGGTGATCTTTCTCGCCTGCCCCAACAACCCTACCGGCAACATGTGGCCGCTGGAGACTGTGCGTACCATCGCGCAAACCTTCAAGGGGCTGGTGGTGATCGATGAGGCCTACCGTCCGTTCGCCGATCGCACCCATACCGAACTGATCGCGCCCAATGTGTTGATCCTGCGCACCTTCTCCAAGATGGGGTGGGCGGGGCTGCGGCTTGGCTACGCGCTGGGGGACGCCGACACCATCGCCCAGCTCAATAAGGTGCGCCTGCCCTACAACATCAACACGCTGACCCAGCACTCCGCCCACCTGCTGCTGCGCCATCGCGACCTGTTCGCCAAGCAGTGCCAACGGATCGTGGAGGAGCGCGACCGGATGATCGACCGCCTAGCGGCGATCGACGGGGTCACCCCCTTCCCCTCGCAGGCCAATTTTGTGCTGGTGCGGGTGGCGGATGCCGAGCGGATGTTTGCCCATCTCAAGGCCGAGGGGATTCTGGTCAAGAACCTGCATCAAGCGGGCACGGTGCTGGCCAACTGCCTGCGGCTGACCGTCGGCACACCGGAAGAGAACGACGCGCTGATCAGCGCCATTGAGGGAGATGCGCCATGAGCCAACGCCAAGCCAGTGTGGAACGCACCACCAAGGAGACCACGATCCGGTTGTCGCTCAACCTCGACGGCAGCGGAAAAAGCGAGATCAACAGCTCGATTCCCTTCCTCGATCACATGCTGGAGCAGATTAGCCGCCACGGGTTGATCGACTTGTCGTTGCAGGCCAGCGGTGACCGCGAGATCGACGATCACCACACCGTGGAGGATATCGGCATCTGCCTCGGCGAGGCGCTGCACGATGCGCTGGCCGACAAGGCGGGCATCGTCCGTTACGGCCACGCCTATGTACCGCTGGATGAGGCGCTATCCAGGGTGGTGCTCGACCTCTCCGGCCGGCCGGGGTTGCGGTTTGATGTCGCCTTTCCCCGCCATACCGTCGGCGATTTCGATACCGATCTGTTTCGGGAGTTTTTTCAGGCGGTGGTCAACCACGGCCGTATCACCCTCCATGTCGATTGCATCCGCGGGGAGAACAACCACCACATCATCGAAACGGTGTTCAAGGCCTTTGGCCGCGCCCTGCGCATGGCGGTCGCAGCCGACCCCAGGCAGTCGGGCATCCCTTCGACTAAAGGGGCGTTGTAACAGGCCGATATCATGATCGGATTGATCGATTACGGGATGGGCAACATCCATTCCGTCACCAAGGCGCTGGAGCATGTCGGCGGCAAGGTCAGGCGGGTGACGAGCCCTGCGATGCTCGCCGGCTGCGCGCGGATCGTCTTTCCCGGTGTTGGCGCCTTTGGCGACTGCATGGCCACCCTGCGGGAACGGGGGCTCGCTGCCGCCCTGCGTCAGGCGGCGGCGGACGGCACCCCCATTCTCGGGATCTGCCTCGGGATGCAGGCGTTGATGGAGCATTCCCAAGAGTTCGGCAGCCATCAGGGCTTGGCGCTGATCGACGGGAGCGTGGAGCCCTTTCCGGCGGAGCTACCGGCGCAGGGCTACAAAATCCCCCACATGGGGTGGAATGACATCACCATGACCAGCGACCACCCCGTACTTGCCGCCGTGGATGGCCGCCAGCTCTATTTTGTCCACTCCTATTTTGTGCGGGCCGGCAATCCGGCGGATACCTTGGCAACCAGCGAGCATGGCGGGGTGTGCTTCGCGGCCGCCGTCGGGCGCGATAACCTTCTCGGGGTGCAGTTTCACCCCGAGAAGAGCCAGCGGGCGGGGTTGGACTTGTTGGCCGCCTTTGTGGATTGGGAGCCTCCGGTTCGGGGTCGGAGACCCCTCCTACAGGAGCATCACC
>WFMN01000196.1 GCA_015489095.1 Mariprofundaceae bacterium
GCGCCGTCGGCTTGTAGGGTCTGCTCCGGGATGGTGTCGGGTAGCTTTTTGCGCGAGAAGACCCGCTCGAAATGGGCGCGCGCCGCATCGCCGGCGGGGGCGCCGTGGAAGCGGTTGACCAGCAGGGTGGCGAGCCCCTTTTTGGCCTCCATCGGGTGCTGAGTCTGCACGGCATTGAGATCGGCGTCGGTGAGCAGCTCGTAGTAGCGCAGCATGAGCTCGTCGGAGATCGACATGAGCTTGCCGAACTGCTCGTTGGGGGCTTCGGTGATGCCGACATAGTTGCCCAACGATTTCGACATCTTGTTGACGCCATCCAGCCCCTCGAGCAGCGGCATGGTGAGGATTGCCTGCGGCGGCTGGCCGTAGGCCTCCTGTAGTTGCCGCCCCATCAGCAGGTTGAACTTCTGGTCGTTGCCACCCAGCTCGATATCGGCCTTGAGCGCCACCGAGTCGTAGCCCTGGATTAGCGGGTAGAGAAACTCGTGGATGGCGATCGCCTGCCCCGATTTGTAGCGCTTGTCGAAATCATCGCGCTCCAGCATGCGGGCGACGGTGGCGCGCGAGGCCAGCCTGATCAGGTCGGCGGCGCCCATCGGTTGCAGCCATTGCGAGTTCAATACCACTTCGGTTTTCGCCTCGTCGAGCACGCGGAACACCTGCTGTTTGTAGGTCTCGGCGTTGGCGGCTACCTGTTCGGGGGTGAGCGGCGGACGGGTTTCGTTCTTGCCGGTGGGATCGCCGATCATGCCGGTGAAATCGCCGATCAGAAACAGCACCCGGTGGCCGCACTGCTGAAACTGGCGCAGCTTCTCCAGCAGCACGGTGTGACCGAGGTGGAGGTCGGGGGCGGTGGGGTCGAATCCCGCCTTGACGCGCAGCGGGCGGTTCTCTTTGGCGGCCAGTTCGAGTTTCTGCTCCAGCCCGCCGGCAGGCAGGATCTCTGCCGCGCCACGGGAGAGCAGGGCGAGTTGTTGTGCAATGTTCAATGGAGGGTTCCTTTGGCGACTTCCACCACCCGGTCGAGCGCGGTCATCGCTTGGTTGATCAGCGAATGCTGGTGGTTGTTGGCGACGGCATCAACGATCAACGGCGCGCTAAGGCTCAGACGCAGCGCGGCAACGGGGCGGCCGTCGGCGCGCACGCCGAGCTGCATCGGGCGGCCGAGTTGGACTCTGGGGCTGCCGTGGCGATGGAGCTGCTGGTAGAGCGTCAATGCCTCGTTCATGGTGGGCTGTTCACGCAAGGTGAAGGGGAAAATGGTGCTGTGTGGTGCGGTTGGCAGCGGCTGTAGCATGGGGTCTTGGTTGAGGCGCTGCCGAAGGTGTTGGCTGAAGTCGGCAATGAACCCATCAGCTTGTGTGCCGTCCTGTTGGGAGAGGGCGCGCAGGTTGGCGAGCGCCACCTGCCAGCGCAGCAGCAGCCCCATCGCTGTGGCTGGGGCAGTGGATTCCGGCCTACGCCGGAATGACGGGGGAAGGGTGTCTGTGGATTCCGGCCTACGCCGGAATGACGAGGGAAGGAGATCGGTGGATTCCGGCCTGCGCCGGAATGACGAGGGAAGGGTGTCAGTGGATTCCGGCCTGTGCCGGAATGACGAGGGGGCGGGGCATAACAGCGCGCCGGAGAAGCTGGGGCCGGCGAGGAACTTCGATCCGGTGACGGCGACCATGATGTGCTGCCTCAGGTAGTGGCGTAACATCGTGCCATCAAAGCGGAATTGGCAGCCATCCATCAGTAGTTGGATGCGGTCGGGAAAGCGGTCGCGCAGCGCAAGCGCGGCGGCCGGTGACGGGGCGGCCAGCCCGCTTTTGGAGCCGTCCACCATCACCAGCAGCAGCGATGCGCCCCGTTTCATCACGGCGGCGACCTGTTGGGTGACGGCGTCATCCACCTCGGCGGGCGGGCGAACGGCGCCGTTGTCGTCACGCAGCGCGATGGGGAGCAGCGGCAGCGTCCCCCCCAGCGTTAGCGCATCGGGTACCCCACTGCCCGTTTCCGATGGCTGCATCACCATGATGTGGAGCGGTGCCGGGCTCTGTTGCCGCGCGCGTTCCGCCGCCAGACGGTGGGCCGAGGTGCCGGACTCGGTGAGGGTGATGGCGGTGCTGTCGTCCAGTTTGCACAGGTCGCGCAGCTGATCACAGAGATGTTGATGGATGGTCGGGAGCGGGTCGTGCGCCAAGCGGTCACGGAAGCGCTCGGCAACCTCCCACCCCCGCGCGTCGATGGTGGTGGCGGTGGAGGCGCCGAAGCGAAGCAGGTTGGGTTCGGGGTAGGGGCGGCAGAGGTAGTGGTTGACACCGGTTGCCGGATCGAGCTTGAGGCGGGGGTCGCTGCCGGCGACCAAGAGCTCCTCGGTGGAGGGGAAGTCGCTCACGCCGCGGCGTAGCGGGTGACCATCTGCTGGAAGGCGCGGAAGATCGTTTGCATCTGCGGCCGTTTGTAGGGGAAGAGCTCGACCGGATCCATCGCGTGGATAATGGCGCTGGTATCCACCTCGAAGACCAGCAGTTGCCCATCCTCGGTTTCCGCGCAGTCGATGATCAGATACTCCAGCTGCAGTGCGTGCTGCATGGCGGTAAGGGCGCGTTGATGGCGCCAGGCGAAGCCCTCCGCGAAGGTGGCCATCGCCCGCGCCTCTTCGTCACATTTTTCGCGGTTGCCGGTCATGTCGGCGTTGAGGTAGTGCACCAGCCAGTTGGAGGAGATGGCCAAGTGGCAGAGGTGGGGAGAGCCGTCGATCAGGGCGATGCGGTACTTGCGGAACAGGCCGTCACTCGAGGCGTAGTCGATGAACGGAGAGATGTAGAACTGCGATTCTGGTTGGCTTCGCAGGTAGGGGGCGATGGCGTCGGCATGATCCAGCCGCTTCAGGCCGTGGCCGGCGTGGGACTCGGTAGGGCGGACGATGATGGGGTAGGCATGTTGCGGTAGGTAGCGTTCCACCCGATCACCTAGTTGTTGCAGTTGCTGGCGGGAGATGCGAACCGAATCGGGCATCAGCAGTCCGGCAATCCCCCGCAGGGCGCGAGAGGCTCCTTCGCGGGTGGTCTCCATGATCCGGCAGGGGCGGTTGAGTAGCGGGATCGGACAGGTTCGTAGCTGTTCGGCAAGTTGCTGGAGCAACGGGCGGTTGCGGTCGGATTCGCCGACGGCCACGAAGCAGAGATCGTACGCATCGAGGTCATCCGGCAAGGGGTCGCCTAGCCGCAGAAAGTGGAGATCCATGGCGATGGATGATCCCTCGAGCAGAAACTCCAGCGGCGTGTTGTCCATCAAATCACCGATCCCCATCAGCGCCAGCATGCGCAGCGAGGGGGCTTTCGGGGCGGAGGCGAGGGTGTAGCGGGGCTGGAGCGCAACCGCCCGCCGCTGGAGCTCCAGTGCCGATTCGGGCTGGTGCGACAGCAGCATGATGGTTGCCAAATCCATGTGGGCGGCGGCATCGTCGGGCTGCTGCTCGATGCGTGCGTAAAGCTGCTGTGCGGTGGGGGTGAGGTCGCCGCCACCGAAGGCGTGGGTGGTGAGGGCGGCCAGCCCGATCAGTGGATAGCTCGCGGTTGTGGTCAAGCGGATGCTCCCTTGGCGCAGTGGTGGATGGCGTGGTCGGTCGCCTCCAGCAGGCGCCGGATATGGATTTCGGTGGTGCGGTGGTTGACGATGGCGGCACGGATAGCGGCGCGTCCATGCAGATAGGCGAGCGATGGCGCCGCCATGCCGGAACGCTGGATATGGCGCACGATGGCGCGCTGGGTGGCGTCGTCGGCGCGGCAGAGGCGGAAGCAGACGATGTTCAGCGACACCGGCGCCGCCAGTTCCAACCGCTCGTGTTGTTCGATCATCGCCACCAATTGTTGCGCCAGCAGGCAGCAGTGGTCGATCACCCGTCCCAGCCGCTTGCCGCCGAAGGCTTGGATGGTGAACCACACCTTCAGGGCGCGGAAGCCGCGTGACAAGTCGATGCCGTAGTCGCACGGCCACGGCGAATTGGCGGCCAGCCCGCTCTCTTCGCGCTGTAGATAGCTGTCGGTGGCGGCGAATGCGCTGCGCTGCAGGGTTTCGTCGCGGATCAGCGCCATGCCGGCGTCGTAGGGAACCTGCATCCATTTATGAAAATCCATCGCCAATGAATCGGCCTGTTCGATGCCGGCGAGGCGCGGCGCGATGTGGGGTGAGAGCATCGCCGGCGCCCCAAGCGCGCCGTCGATATGCAGCCACATCCGCTCGCGCTGCGCGATCTTCGCCAGCGTGGCAAGGTTGTCGATGGCGCCGCTGTTGACGGTGCCGGCGGTGCCGACCAGCAGCCAAGGGGTCTCGCCCGCCTTGCGGTCGGCAGCGATTTGACGCTGGAGCGCGGCGGTGTCGATCTGGAAGCGGTCGTCCACGGCGATGCGACGCAGGGCGGCCGCGCCGACGCCGATCACCTCCAGCGCGCGGGCGATGCAGCCGTGGGCCTGTTCCGAGGCGTAGGCGACGAGATGCCGCCGGTCGGTTCGCGCCTGCCGCGCGGTGTGCAGGGCGACGATGGTGGCCGATGAGGTGCCGGAGGTGAGCACGCCGCCGGTGCCCCGCGGAAAGCCGAAGAGTTGCCGCATCCAGCGGATCACCTGCCGCTCCACCTCCAGCGGGATCTGGTTGCGCCCGCCAAGGTTGGCGTTGAGCCCCGCGGCCAGCATCTCGGCCACCATGCCAACGGGTGTGCCGCCACCATGCACCCAGCCCATGAATCCCGGATGGGCGTTGCCGACCGCGTAGGGGAGGATTGTCTCCACGAACCGGCGGTGGAGCACGCCCAGCGGGGTGCCGGTTTGTGGCAGCGGGGAGGAGAAATGGGCGCGGGCAGGATCGGGGGCGGGCTGCCACACCGGGCGCTGGTCGATCCGCTGCTGATAATCGATCATGCTATCGAGCATGGCGTGCGCCTGGGCGCGGAAAGCGTCCCAGTTGTCGGGGTCAAGGCTGGTTGTGCTGTTAATAACGCATCCACTCCAGGTGCTGCACGAGGTGCTGGCTGCATTCGCGCAGGCAGTCGCGGGCGGCGTCGAGGTCGGCGGCTTGGCGCGCTAGGCTGATGCTCCCTTCCAGCGCGGCGATCAGAAAGCGGGCGACGGCATTGCTGTCCACATCGGTGCGCACCTGCTTCTGCTGCTGCCCCATCTCCAGCACGCCGGCCATGCCCTCGCGCCACATGGTGAACACCTGTTCGCAGGCCTCGCGGAAATCGGCGTCCAGCGGCGCCATCTCCTGCGCCAGTTGCCCCAGTGGGCAGCCGAGCAGCAGCGCGCGCTCGCCCAGATCGCCCAGCATGATGCGCTGCTCGGTGTTGCGAAACAGCTCCTGCAGGATGTCCACCGGGTTACCCGGCTGCTCCAGCGGCTCTAGCCACCGTTCGTAGATCAGTGGGGTGATGACCTGCTCCAAGGTTGCCAGCGCCAGCGCCTTTTTGCTGGGGTAGTGGTGAAACAGCGCCCCTTTGGTGAGGCCGGAGCGTTCCAGCACAGCGCTGATGCTGGTGCCGTGAAATCCGTGCAGATAGAGCTGCTCGAAGGCGGCCTCCAGCAGGAGGCGCTTGGTTGTCTTTGGTTGTTTCGGTCGTCCCATACCGTGCGGTATGTTAGGGGGTGTGGGCTACGGAATCAATGCGGGTGCTTGCTAGCTGAAGATTTTCCAGAGAATCGCCATGGTGAAGGCGAGATTGAAGCCGATCATCCAGCACATCGGTTGCATTTCAGCACGAAGACTGAACATGTCGGCTTTGGTCGCGAGTTGGGTTTCGAGTGCTTCGGAAAATGCTTCCCGCTGCGCGTCGGCGAGTGCCTCGGCTTGTTTGGCTGCCATTCCGACAGATTCCAACCGTTTGGCAAACTTAAGTGTGTCGAATGTGACTACGGACATGCCGCGAGTGTACTGGGTCTGATGGTTTTATGCAATTGGCTTTGCGAGGAAAATAGTTGGGTGGCATGGTGGATGATGGCGCGTTCCATCGTTTCTCTGTCGGTGCTTGCGCCGCATTGCGCTATTGATGTGACCGGCGTATCGCGCATGCCGCAGGGGATGATGCCTTGGAAATGGCGCAGGTTGGGGTTGATGTTGAGGGCGATGCCGTGCCAGGTGACCCATTTGCGGCAGCGCACCCCGACGGCGGCGATCTTCAGCCCATCCACCCACACGCCGATGCCACGCGGGTTGCGGCCGGCGGCGACGCCGAACTCCGCCAGCGTGCGGATGACCATCTCCTCCAGCCGCCACACATGCTTGTGCAGGTCGCGCTCCTGGCTCAGGTCGGTGATGAGGTAGCAGACCAGTTGCCCCGGGCCGTGGTAGGTGACCTCACCGCCGCGCCCGGTGGGATAGACGGCGATGGTGTCGCCGTCGATGGTGCGGCGGAGGATGTCATGCTCGCTGCCTGATGTGCCGATGGTGTAGGTGGGGGGGTGTTCGGTGAGAATCAGCGTAGTGGGTTGCTTACCCGCCAAGACAGCCTGCACCAAGGATTCCTGCTCTTGCATTGATGCAGGGTAAGGCTGCTGTAAATGGCGAATAACGCGAGGGAAAGCTGGCATCACACGCGGCTTCCGTCATGGTCGCGGAGGCTGGTATCCATTTTTCTGTTGCGCTCGAGCTCACATGGATGATGCCGGATCAAGTCCGGCATGCCGATGGTGTACGGCGTCATTCCGGGCTTGACCCGGAATCCATCCCCATCATCGCCACACAAAAGATGGATTCCGGCCTGCGCCGGAATGACTGGGGTGCTGGCGAAGTGGAGCTTAGCAGTGGCAGC
>WFMN01000197.1 GCA_015489095.1 Mariprofundaceae bacterium
CCCTCTTCTCGCCGATGCGGATCTTTTTGCCACTGGCCGCCCTCTTCGGCAGCATGGGAATCACCTACTCCTGCTACACCCTGTCGCAGGGGCACTTCACCAACATGGCGGCGCTGCTGCTGATCGTCGCCGTCATCATCTTCCTCATGGGGCTGATCGCCGAGCAACTGGCTGCGATCCACACCCAAGGGAGGGGATGACCAATCCCGAGTTCGCCGCCAAATCCATTGCGAAATCTGCACGCCACCTCCAACCAACGCGCCTTTTGGGAACATCGCGCGGCGGAGAAACAGAATAGTTTGAGCGGGGTTCTATTCCAAGGGTTGCCAGAACGCATCAATCAGGCCATCCATCAATGGCATGTGGGAATCATCGAAAAGCACCTCCTCCCCTTGATACCGGCTGGGGGACGCATCATGGATCTCGGCTGTGGCTATGGACGTATCAGCCAAGCAATATCCAAATCCAGACCCGATCTCATCCTCATTGGAACAGATGTTTCCTTCACCTACTGTGCCCTGTATGGCTCCCTATCGATATGCGCCACAATGGAATCGCTTCCAATCGCAAAGAACTCGCTCGATGGCATCATCGCTGTGACCTCCCTGATGTATGCAGACCCAGACAGGAGATCAGCAACCATCCAGTGTATGATCGACACGCTACGGCCAGGGGGACACATCATCCTATTCGACCCTGGAAAGCTATTCCAGATGGTCAGCGGGATCATTTTTCCCCAAAGAAAAAAGATGGGAAGCGGAGGGAGTGGAATAACGAGGAGGGAGCTACGAAAACTCGGGGAGACAAACGAAAGCTGTGTTATCAGGCTGTCTGGAAGCAAGCACCTAACCTTGGCACTCCCCCTAGCAATGGCGCTTCAATCCATGCCCCGTGCGCAAGCAGCCATTTTGAACAAGGCGTTAACATTGGATCTGGCATCGCACGCAGGATCGCCTTGGGACTTCCATCACTGGATCATGATCGCCAAACGGCGTAGCTAATGACGGGGATATTATCACACATCATGGAGTACGAGCCAGCTTGGCTGTTTCCTGTGGTCGCCTTCACATCTGTCCATTTTTTTTCAGAACCGCTTCGATGGAGGGTTTACACCGAGGAGATAGGAACGATACAATTCACAAGGTTATTCTACATCTTTTCCGTCACCGCCCTGATCAGCTATCTGTTCCCGCTAAAACTTGGCATTCCTGTTCGAATATGGCTCCTAGGAAGAATCAAGGAGATAACCGTTGCCGCGATCGTGAGCTACATGGTGGTTGATGGCAGCATCTACACACTCCTAAGTGCCCTTACCGCCATTCCGGGGGTGCTGTTGCTATCCGCAACACTGCCTCTCCTTCCTGTTCTGATTGGCGCCGTTGCGCTGGCCGCAACGCTCTATCTGATCGGCTCGGGACATCAGTGGGTCTCCACCCATCTTTCTCCCAAGCTTCAGGATGCGCTCGCTTCATTCCGCCGAATAAACCTTAGGGTGCTTCTACTCATCGGCAGCATCATACTCGTGGATATTGCAAGCCAACTGATCTGCCACCTCTTACTATTGAAGGTGGTCGGCATGGATCTCCCTTGGATCACTGTTGTTGCCGCTGCGGCATTTGCCATGTTCGTTGGGATAGCCTCTGCGCTACCACTCGGGATTGGGGTATATGATGTCACGATGGCCGGCCTACTAATGGGTATGGGGGCTCGACCCGACCAAGCGTTCTCCGTGGTGCTGTTGATTCGACTGGCCAATCTGTTGGTCTGCATGATTGTAGGCGTACCCTCACTCTGGAAATTGGGGCTAAAATATGCCGACATACAAAACCGTGTCGCAAAGGTTCGCCCATAAACTGACCCCTTTAGAGGTTCATTCCACACATCCGTCGCGCCTCCGTCATCAATTGATCCACATGTGTTTCCAACGCGAACAACTCCAGCGCGTTGCGCATAGATGCAGCAAAATGGGTCGGCGGTTGCTCCATCGCCCGCCGCATCGCCCGCATGAGGGCGTCGGCGCTCACCTCGTCCGCCAACACACCCACCTTGTAGGTTTCCAGCAGCCAAGGGAGATCACCGACCGGTGTGGCTATCACCGGGCAACTTGCCCGCATGGCCTCGGAAAAGACTACAGGGATACTATCCGACCGTGATGGAATCAGTAGGTAGTCGGTCGCGGCAAGAAGCTTCTCCACACGCTCTCCATCAAGAAATCCAAACAGCGCTACCGGGCGCCCTTGGCGTTGCAGCGCCGCACAGCCATTGCGTACCTCTCGCTCCAACGATCCACCCCCAGCAATGGAGATAGCCTCAATACATGCCCAATCCTCATCGGTAAAGCGCGCCAACGCCTGCAGCAACAGATCGATCCCCTTCACCCGATGCCAGCGTCCAAGAAAGGTCATTCGGTAGGGCGGCCGGGTACGCAGACGCCTTGTTCCTTTTTGGCACAGCTCCCGTGTCGTCGGCAAAAAACGACAATCACAACCGGAAAGGCGCGACACCTCATCCCGTAATGCGATTCCATCCGCAAATCTGACGGCAGCGTGTGACAACACCGATCGTATCAACCCACGCAGCAGCGGAAGCCGCCCCGCAACGAGGATATCACTTCCCAAACACCAGACTGCATACGGGATTCCCCGGTTGCAGCAGGCGCGCATTGCCCAAAGCCCTGCCGGGAGTGCCCAGCAAGCGAGAACGACATCCACCACCTCTTCATCCAGCTTCTTCTCAAGCTCGGCTTGGCCAGCACAAACAACACGGATGATTGCCGGCCAATGCCAAGGCTTGAGAATGCTCAGTCGAGAAACAGGAAAGACAGGGGATCGAAAATGCTCCACATACAAATTCCCCACACGAGATTGAAAGGCGCTCGGCCCCGCCGCCAACACACTCACCCGTGCATGCTTGGCAAGTTCCTTGGCAAAACAGGCGGCAAATGGCGCAACAACCTCTCCCGCTTTCCCGGGATAAGGGTAGCTCGTACTGACGATCGCGATATGCGGATAGCCATTGCGCCGCACGCCGCCCCCGTCACGAATCTCCGGATCATCCCCCAAAGAAGCTCCTAACCGAATCAATAACACGCGCGATCTCTCCATGATCCATAGTCGGATACAAGGGAATGGTCACCGTTTTTTGCCCATAATCGAAACTCACCGGAAAATCTCGCGCCCTTATCCCCAGGCGATCCTGAAAATAGGGGTGTGCCGGTATGGGAGGATAGTGGATACTGGAGGAGACGCCCGCACCCTGCAGGTGCCGCATCAATGCTCTCCGCTGCCCTCCCCCATCCTCGACCCGCATAGTGAAGATGTGGCGGGCATGGCGATCACCATTCCCATCTAATGGTGCCGGCAAACCGAGTGGCAGATCGGAAAACGCTTCCATATAGGAACGCCAGATCGCCTCCCGGGCGGCCAGATTCTCTTCGATGCGCGCGATTTGGCCAACCCCGATGGCGGCATGGACATCGGATAGGTTGTACTTGAAACCGTCACTGACCACTAGGTAAGAAAACTTATCATCATTGCCTCGCGCCCATGCGTCGCGATCCATGCCGTGCAGCGAGGCGATGCGCAGCCGCCTGACAGCGCTTGGATCCTTACCGACCAGCATCCCCCCTTCAGCGGTCGTCAGATTCTTGCTGGCATAAAAGCTGAAGGCGGCAAAATCGCCGAAGGTACCGGCAGCCTGCCCGTGAAACCTTGTCTCGATGGCATGGGCGCAATCCTCAATCACCTTCAGGTCATGCGCGCGGGCGATCTCCATGATGCGATCCATCGCACATGGCCGCCCTGCATAATGCACCACCAGAATCGCCTTGGTTTTCGGCGTGATCACAGAACAGATGGATTCAGGGTCGATATTCCAGCTGACGGAATCGATATCCGCCAAGACCGGCGTGGCGCCAACATGGATGATCTCATGCACGGTTGCCGAAAAGGTGAGGGCGGTGGTGATCACCTCATCGCCGGCACCAACGCCCGCGCCAAGCAATGCCAGATGGAGCGCCGCCGTACATGAGCTGACCGCCAGCACCTGTTCCGGAGCGATTCCCTTGTAGCCGGCAAACGCCGTCTCAAACTCGCGGCAAATCGGGCCACTGGTAATCCACCCCGAACGCAAACAGGAAGCAACCCGCGTGATATCCTCATCGTGCAGTCCAGCCTTGCAAAGGGGGATCACCTCGCAAATAGCATTGTTTTCATTCTTCAAATCATTCTCCCACAACAATTAGCGAGCATCACGAGCTGACACTCCCTTTCGCCGCATAATGTCGATCGTCGCCATAAACTGCCGATAATCGTAGGCGGTAAACAACAGCAGTGGATCCAACCCATTCACCCTAGTAGCAAAGGTCGCCAATAGTACTGGCTCGAGCTGCTTGCGCAGCAGCAGCCAAGCCTGGCGCGCATGCGGATCCGGGTAGTCCTCACCCAGCCGCTCGATATCCGCCACCTGTTCGCGGTTCACCACCAGAAACCGCCAGCGCGGATCGGCCAAAAGATCCGACCAGTGCAGCGCATATCTCCAGCGGTGGATCGATGCCGCAGCCGGCAGAGTGAAGGCGTCCCCTCGGTACTCCAGCTTACCCGCGATCACGCTCCCCTTGGGCAGGTGGCGCACCAGCCAGATCGCCGCCCGATCCTGCGGCGATGGTTGCATCAGCGCCCTGCTGTAGGCTAGATCGGGTACAAGGCTCCCGCCCACGGTAAGCACCAATGCGAGCAGCGCCCCCTGCCGCCGCGACGGCGTGGTTAGCCACCGGCGGGCGAATCGATCCAGACCGGCGGCGGCGATGATCGCCAGCAGCGGCAACAGCGGCACCGTATAACGCACCATCACCCAACTGGCGCGGAAGAGAAGCAGGGCATATGCAGCAATCACCACCCACAAACAGAGATCCCGCTTATCTCGAACCAAAAGGGCACAAACCAACCCGCACAGCAAGAGCGGCAACAATGGATAACCGACCGATTGCGGAAAGACCACCGATAGGTATTGCCACCAGACCGAGCCATAGCCCATCGTCCAGACCGGTGGAGCGGACTGGTAGCTCCACTGCACCGCCAGACCGGCGAGAAAGCTGTCAAAATAGAACAACGTGTGTGGACTAGCAACAACATATCCAAGCACCGTGTAACCGACAGCAAGATACAACCTCGGCGCGCGCACCAGCGCCATCGCGCTACCGTGCCGCTGATGGAGTACCACCAGATAACCAAGCGCCAGCACCCCGCCGGGGAAGCGCGTGGCGATGGTGGCGCCGAGCATGAGCCCGGCCAGCAACAGGTTCCACCGTTCGCTACCCATCCCCCGATAGAACCTAGCCATCATCCAAGCGTTCAAAGCAAATTCGAGTGCAAACAACTCCTCGGGGCGGGCTCGCTGCGACCAGAAGAGGTGCCCCGGCATCACCGCCAGCAGCAACATCGCCAACACCCCCACCCGTCGGGAAAACAGGGTCGATGCTGCAAGATAGGTCACGATCAGCGAGCCTAGGCTGCAGAGCAGCGAGGCGACCCGCGCAACAACAATACGACCGTGCATGTCGCCCATCCCCAGTAAATCGGCCAGCAGTGTGCATCCATGAAGCAGGCTGTAGAACAGCGTACCGCCATACTGAAAATGCTTGGCGATGATCCTGCCGTCAAACAGCCATTCCGCCCAAGCGAGGAAATAGGCCTCATCGGGATGAAGCGAGACCTCCGGGTGCAATGGATTCGGCAACCCCCAACCCATTGCCGGCAATCGCAGTACCAGCGCCAACAGCAGAATCGCGCCAACCGACACCGTTAAGGAGCCGGCGCGATCTTGTTGTGCCGCGCTATCACAGCTCCGCACAGGGGGATTACAACCAGATATTGATCGCCTCCTTTTCGACATGACCCGACCTCACATGACGACGAAGCGTCGCGGCGGCGGCCGAGCGCGGATAGGCCGACACGAAGAGATGCACCCGCCGCCGCTCGGCAACGGGGTCGTTTTTCAGGTGGGCGATAAGAATAAGAAACTTCAGCGACCACTGATTCTGATAATAGTTCCAGTAGGCATAGGCGAGCGTCTCGCTCTTCACCCACACAGAAGCAGGCGCATGCTGCTTCAACAGCGCGACAAAATATTCGTGCAAACCGTCGCCATGCAGCCAAGGGTCGTCAATCGCCCGGGATATGCCCTCCATAAACGCCTGCGAAACGATCGCCCGATGCTTCGCCCGCGCAACCCCAACGCTCACCGAGACCGCATGCCACCAACACAGCAATAGTATCAGCGCCGGGAAGAAGCACACCGCCATCCACTTTCGCGCCGGCGGTGGCCGCGACCCGCTGTCGCGACTAGGAAAGAGCGCTGCCAGATAGAGCGCGAGCAACACAAGAAAAAAGGGCTGCAGCGCCGCGATGGAGACCTGTCCGTGCAGCACAATCATCGCCGCACCCAACGCCCCCTGAACCCGACCTCGATCCGCTCCAGAACCAACCCGACAAAGCGACACCAGCGCCATCCCCACCCGCCAGCAGAGCCAGCAGAGCGCCAAACCTGCCGACACACCTCCCTCGACGAACCCCTGAAAGATGATATTGTGGCACCAAGCGTGCCCTCCCATAAACTGGCTGGCCACATCCCCCCACTCGGGATGAAGCCCCACAGCCAGCGACTGTATCTGCGTGCCGTAAGCCGCCATGTTTCCCCAGCCGATCCCCATCCACGGTTGCTGCTGCCACAACAGCAGACAGATCTCCCAGATCAACAGCCGCGGAGCGTGGCCGGATGCGATCGTGCGTGCGAGCAGATTCCACCGGGATCCGCCCTCCCCGGACAACATTGCCTGCCAATAACCGGAGAGCCCAAGCGCCAACACCACAACAACCGCAATATACAAGCAGAGGCGTTTACGCTCTGCGGACAACAGCACGAGCAGCGCGGCCGCGGCAAGTAGCACCACCACCCCACTGCGACTCGCCGTCGCGATCAGCCCAGCACACGGCAGCAGCGATGCCACCCCCCAAAGCCAAAAGCGATGGCTCTCCTCCATCCGCGACCAGAGCGTTGCCGTCGTCACCGCAAGATAGAGCCCTTGGATATTCGGTTGCACCAACCCGCCGCCGAATCGTGGCACACCGTCAATCCACAGTGGAAAAATATCACCACCCAAAGGGGGGGACAGATGGAAACTCTCCCCCACCGCGATCAGCACATAGACCACTCCGAACAGCCCCAACAACGCCGCCCAAGCGGGGGAGGAGAGCAACCGGCGCGCACCACGACCGGCAAAGCAGAACACCAGCCAAGTGCAGCAAAGGTAGAGCATCTCCCGAAACGCATCCCACGGACGCGGCAGTGACCCTAACGCCAGCTGAATCAGCGTCGGCAGCGAGAGCGCCAACAGCAACCACCATCGCGCACCCTCTGTCCGCCCCCCTCCCCCCTGCGTCATCATCACCGCGGCCGCAACCAACCCCATCGATAACACCAAAAGATCATTGATGATATACGCATCCTGAACCGTGGCGACAAACAACAGCGGCGACACGAAAAAGAGCCCCCACGCGGCAAGTTGAAGCTGACTACTCACCCCTGCTTGATTTTCAAGAAGGCTCGCCAGCTCATGCGCAACAGCAGCCAGCCGTGGCGCCAGCGATCGATGTTGGTGGTGCCGTAACTCCGGTTGCGGTAGCGCACCGGCAGATCCATGATCTTCAGGTTGAGCTTGGTGGCACCGAAGAGCAGGTCGAAGTCCCCGAAGGGGTCGATGCTGCCGAGCTGGTCGCGAATGGCGGCAATCCGTTCGTAATCCCGGCGGTAGAGCACCTTGGTGCCGCATAGGGTGTCGCGCACCGGCTGATCAAGCAGCCAAGTGAAGAGCAGGCTGAAAAACTTGTTGCCGATCCGGTTCAGCGTCTGCATCGCCTCATCCTCCATCGGATAGATGAGCCGGCACCCGTTGACGAATTCCGCCCGGTTCGACACCAGCAGCCGGTAGAACCGCGCCAGATCCTCCGGCGGCACCGTCAAATCGGCATCGAGGATGGCGACAATATCCCCCTTCGCCATGGCAAACCCCTCGCGCACTGCATCTCCCTTGCCCTCACCCCGCTGCCGCGCCCAGCGAAGGCGGTAACGATCGCCATAGCGACGCACCACCTCCTCGATGACGGCGGCGGTGTCATCCGCCGATCCCCCCTCGATGAAGATCAGCTCGGTGAAGGCGCCCATCCGCGGCAGCCGCCGCACCGCCGATTCGATCGTGCCCGCCTCGTTGCGCGCCGGAATGATGACCGAGATCGAGGGCTTCTGCGGGTGGTCGATGGCAAGCGGCCGGGCGATCGCGCACTGGATCAGGCCGAACAGCCGCAGCCCCGGCAGGGTGACCAGCCAGCGATTGCAGAGCGCGGCGAGCAGCGGCGCGCGCAACGGGAGCAGCATACGGTGGTGAGAACGCACCATCTCAAAGCCGGAGATCGTCAGAAAGCCGCGCAGATCGCCCAGATTGATCCAGTTCTGCATCGCCTCCGGCATCTTCCACCCGATGCGCTCGGCCAGCGCCAACAGCGGACGCCACAGATGGTTGTAGGAGTTGATCAAGATTCGCGTCCGCTTATGGCAGAGCGGCAGCAACTGCTCCAGCACCCCCTGCACATCGGGGAGATGACCGATCAGATCCGACAGGATGATGTGGTCGTACCGGCGGCGAAGCGCCATCGCCTCGGCGTCCATCACCACCAAGGTGATCTCCGGATGGCGCTGGCGGGCGATCGACACCATCCTCTGGCTGAAGTCCACCCCGGTTTTGTCGCCATTGGGCAGCGTGGCCAGCAGATCGGCCGTGCCACAGCCGATCTCCAGCACCGAATCGGAGGCGGGAATGTTTGCCCGCAGCCACCGCGCCAGTTCATCGTAGTAGTGGCGGTTGCGGCCGATCCAGCGCAATCGCTCCTCGGCGATCGCATCGAACCGCGCCCGCATCTCCCCTCTTTTCATCGTCACATCAGAAACCACCCGCTCCGGTTTGCCTCCACCCTGTGCCGCCGTCAGCATCGCGCCGGATGACAGCTTCGACCATCTTCACCACACCTGCACGCACCCGCGTCGTCCCGTTGGCTGCACTGTTGCTGATCATCCTCGCCCTCTTTCTGCGTCTCTCCTACATCGATAACACCATCGTCGACCATCCGATTCGCGCCGATGCCCGCGAGTATGTCGCCTACGGCTACAACATCTACTTTCACCACACCTTCTCCTTTGCCACCGGCAGGGAGCCGATCGCCCCCGACTCCTTCCGCTCCCCCGGTTTCCCGCTGCTCATCGCCGCATCGCTTGCCGCCGGTGGCAAACGCTACTGGTACGGTACGCTTCTGCGGTGGCAGGCGATCCTCGGCACACTGGTGGTCGGCCTCACCTTCCTAATCGGCCGCCTGCTGCTGCCCGATTGGGCCGCACTCACCGCTACCGCACTGACCGCGCTCAACCCCCATCTCGTCGTCATGAGCGGATACCTGCTCACCGAAACGCTCTTCTCTTTTCTGCTGCTGCTATCGCTCTGGCTCTTTCTACTGCTGGGGCGGTCGCTGCGACAGGGACAACACATCTGCTCCCGCAGATCCATCATGCTCGCCGCTGCCTGCGCGCTCAGCTTCGGCTGCACCTACCTCACCAACGAGACCGCGCTCTTCCTGCCCTTGCTACTGGCCATGCTGCTGGTTGGGAAGGCGGGTATCCGGCAACCCTCTCCCTCCCGAACAGCCGTCACGGTGATGCTGATCCTGTTTTCCTGTTTCCCCCTAGGTTGGAACCTGCGCGCCTTCGTGGAACATATCCCACCCGATCTTCGCGGCAGCCAGCGCGCGCTGGAGACGATGACCCACGGCAGCTACCCCGATTTCATCTACAAAGACCCCAGACTGCAATATTATCCCTACAACGATGATCCCCGCTACCAGGAGTACAGCGCCTCCGTCGGCAACTTTCTACGCATCTTCAGCCACCGCGTGGCCGAGGAGCCGTGGCGTTACCTACGCTGGTATCTGATCGACAAGCCCTACACCCTGTGGACATGGAACATCCTGCAAGGACAGGGCGATATCTATGTCTATCCGGTTCTCCGCTCGCTCTACCAGATCGCGCCGTTTTGGGATCAAACCCGGCTGCTGATGAAGCGCCTCCATCCGTTGATCCTGCTGCTTGCACTCAGCGGACTCTTGATCCTCCTGCCCCGCAAACGGGGCATCTGTAAAACCTACACCCCTGCCAAGCAGCTCCCTCTCCCAGTCACCGTGCTGGCCACCGTGCTGATCTACTACACGCTGCTCTACAACCTGTTCGCCACCTGGCCTAGGTATGCCGTTCCGCTGCGACCGGAACTCTACCTCTGGGCGGCGTGGAGCCTTTGTGCCCTCATCTGCCTGTGCCGTACACTAGCTCATCGGAGAGAAATGACTTGATGAGTTCACAAAAAGCCCGTCCAAGGAAATTCGCGGTTGGAAACCGCTCCTACAGTCTGTTGGGGAGATCCTTTCCTCGAACCCGTCCATGGCCACGATTCCGACTTCTATCATTTTGAAACAGCTGGAGGACGATAGTGAAAAACGTGCTTGTTACTGGAGGAGCTGGATTTGTGGGGTCGCATCTGTGTGAGCGGTTGCTGCATGATGGACATGATGTTGTGTGTGTCGATAATTTTTTCACAGGCAATAAGGCAAACATTAATCATCTACGAGCAAACCCCTATTTTGAAGTTATTCGTCATGACATCACATTTCCGCTGTATATTGAAACGGATAGCATCTATAACCTAGCTTGTCCGGCATCTCCGATCCATTATCAGAGAGATCCGGTTCAAACTACGAAGGTTTGCGTACATGGCACGATCAATATGCTAGAATTGGCGAATCGCACCGGCGCTAAAATATTGCAGGCATCAACGAGTGAAGTCTATGGTGATCCGGAAGTGCATCCCCAAACAGAAGATTATTGGGGAAAGGTGAACCCCATAGGAATTCGCAGTTGTTATGATGAGGGTAAGCGGTGTGCGGAAACGCTGTTTTTTGACTACTTCCGCCAGCACGGATTGGAGATAAAGGTTGTTAGAATCTTCAACACCTATGGTCCACGAATGCATCCGGATGATGGTCGTGTGGTAAGCAACTTTATCGTTCAAGCAATCAAGGGGGAGCCGATCACCCTATACGGAAATGGCCTCCAGACACGTAGCTTTTGCTACATTGATGATTTGATTGATGGTTTGGTTAGGATGATGGATTCCGATCCCTCGCTCACCGGACCGATCAATCTTGGCAATCCGGTGGAACACACAATACTTGAACTTGCCGAGATGATTTTGCGGTTGACCAAGTCGCATTCACAATTGACATACCTCCCCCTGCCACAAGATGATCCGCAACAGCGGCAGCCAAATATAGAGCAGGCCAGAACCAAATTGCATTGGGCGCCCAAGGTCAGTTTAGAGGATGGATTAAAAGAGACAATTGCATATTTTCGGCGTGTGATACTGTAATGCGCTGCCATAAAACTATTTGAATCCACGATGAAAAAACTATCGGTTATCATCCCTTGTTTTAATGAGATGCGCACTATTGATGCGATTCTTTATGCGGTCATGAATTCACCGTATAAAAACAAAGAGATTATCGTTGTGGATGACTGCTCCACAGATGGAACGCGTGAAAAACTAAAAAGCAAAACAGAGGAAGGCAGCAAAGACTATAAAGTTATATTTCACGAAACAAATATGGGGAAAGGGGCGGCTGTGAGAACCGGGATTCAGGCGGCGACGGGTGATATTGTGATTATTCAGGATGCGGACTTGGAATACGATCCCAATGAATACCCTCGGATGCTTGCCCCCATCTTGCGGGGTGAAGCGGATGTTGTATTTGGTTCTCGGTTCATCGGTGGGGATGTCCACCGCGTTTTATATTTCTGGCACGCTGTTGGCAATCGCGCCCTTACATTGTTTTCTAACATGTTTACAAATTTAAATCTAACCGATATGGAAACCTGCTATAAAGCTTTTCGTAGGGAGATTATTCAGTCGATAGAGATAGAGGAGAATCGCTTCGGGTTCGAACCTGAAATCACCGCGAAAATATCCAAGATTGGGTGTCGAATCTATGAAGTGGGGATCTCCTACCATGGTAGAACATATGCTGAAGGAAAAAAAATTGATTGGAGAGATGGCCTGCATGCCATTTATTGCATTATTAAATACAACCTGTTCCGATGAGCAGGACACTGTTGCACTACAGTTCAACATCTACAAATCCTCCCCGCTGACAAACCTCCTGCGCATCTTCCGCGACCGCATTCGTAACCATCGGCACACCACCGATGACCTCCGCCTCGCCGCGCACAGCGTCGCCATCCTCCACCAGTGTCAACAACAGCTGTAGCAAACGCCAACTGCCTGAGCGACCTGCTCTTTGCCGCGCCCGAGCGTCGGCGCGACCACCCGCTGCTGTTCGCCTGCACGGCCGACGGGCTGGCGCGGC
>WFMN01000198.1 GCA_015489095.1 Mariprofundaceae bacterium
CCGCCGGTGTGGTGTCGATGACGGTTTCGGCACAGGACGCGGCCGGCGCCACCATCGCAGGTCCCGCCACCGGCAACGCCGCCAACAACTTCACCGTCACGCTGAATGTCCCCAACGGCAGCGGCATCACCTTCACCGTCTCCGCCTTCGATGGCATCAACACCAAAACCTACCAAGGGCTCTCCGCCAAGCAGACACTTACCGGCACCGCGATCAATGTGCCGGTCACCATGCAGATCTGGCTCGGCGGCGTTGCCGCCGCCGGTGCGCCGCTCACCGGCACCACCCTGACGGTGAGCGATGCCTCGGCTCCTGCGCAAACCATCACCTTCACCACCGATGCCACCGGCCAGTACCAAGGCGCGATCCCAACCAACTTCGTTTATCCGCTGCTGCTCAAGGTGACGCGCCCGGCTCCGCTACCGCCCATCTACTCGATGATGACCCGCGTTGGACGGGTGAACACCACCCCGCTCTCCACCATCGCCACCGCGCAGAGTATCGGCGCCACCAACAGCACCGCCATCGATGCCAGCTTCCAGACCGCCGCCGCCCAAGGGAACACCGTCCTCGATAGCAAGGTGCAGACCGCCGCCACCACCCTGATGCAGCAGTTAGGGCTCTCCTCCTTCACCAAGCTGGGCGCCAAGAACCCGATTACCGACCCCACCTTCACCGCCAACGGCAGCGGTCTCGACGCGGTGATGGACAGCCTCGATATCAAGGAGCGCGATGAGGATGGCGACGGCACACCAGATCTGGTGCTCGCCAACCGCTCCGCCTCGGCAACACCGGTGGTCAGCGTGAAGTCCACCAACCCCGTGATCAACCGCGAGCCCTACAGCTTCGCCATTCCCGGCGCCGCCGTTGCCGGAGATGACATCTACGGCACCCCGATCGCATCAAGCGACGCAGTGGTCATCCCCCCCAACAGAACACCAACTACCCTTGCCCTCGGCGCGGGTGTCGGCGCAGGCCTTACCTCGCAGGATCTGAACAAACTGGTCGGCGCGCTGATCGCCTCGGCCGAGGAGTCCGGCGTCAAGGTGGATGACGCGCGCAATAGCGCTTCCCTCGGCAGTTTTGTGGCGCAAACCATCCAGTCGATCGCCCCAGCCGCCGGAGGAACCACCCCGCTCTCCACAACCGCGCTACAGAACGCGGCCCAAGCCACCCGCACGGTGCTGAGTCAGGCGGGCGCGACCGGAGGGGTGCTGGCCGCCACCTTTAACCCCACCGCCGCCGCGCAGCAGGCCGGTCAGGCCGCGGTTGCCGCCAGCGATACCACCCCGCCGGTCATCGCGCAGCCGGCTGACCTCTACATCGAGGCCGCCGCGCCGCTTACCCCCTACGGATTGGCGACTCCCACGGCCGTGGACGCCTCCCCGCCGGTTACCGTCGTCGGCAACGCCCCGGCAACATTCCCGCTCGGCATCACCCCGGTCACATGGACGGCCACCGACTTCTACGGCAATGTCGCCACCGCAACCCAGCAGGTGGTGGTGCGGGACACCACACCGCCGTCCATCACCCTGCTGGGTGCCGATCCCTACACGCTACAGGTAGGCCAAACCTACAACGACCCCGGCGCCACCGCGTACGACCTCGTGGATGGCTATGTGCAGGTAACGACCAACAACCCGGTTACCACCACAGCTCCCGGAACCTTTACCGTCACCTACAATGTCTCCGATAGCTACGGCAACGCCGCCACCCAAGTGACGCGCACGGTGCAGGTCAGCGACGGCGTTCCCCCCACCTTCACCGCGCTTCCCCTCGCCGACATCTATGTGGAGGCGACGGGTGCGACCACGCCTGTTACCCTCACCACGCCGGCCGCGAGCGACAACTACGGCATCGCCTCGGTCACGCCAAGCAGCACCGGCCCATTCCCGCTTGGTACCACCCAAATCACCTGGATCGCCACCGACCTCTCCGGCCTGACGGCGACAACCACCCAGAACATCACCGTGACCGACACCACCCCGCCAACGCTGACCATCCCCGCCGATATCTACGCCCAAGCCACCGGTGTGCTCACCACGGTGGCCATCGGCACGGCAACAGCGACCGATCTCGTGAACCCCGCGCCCACTATCAGCAATAACTCTCCCATCGTGTTCCCTCTCGGCACCACCGCGGTCACTTGGACGGCCGATGACGGCAACGGCAATACCACCACCGCCATTCAGCAGGTGACCGTTTCGGACACCACGCCGCCGACGGTCACAGCTCCAGCCCCGATCCTTGTGATTGCGCCGGATGTGTATGGCGCTCCGAGCCGCGATCCGACCATCGCCGCGTTTCTCGCCGGTGCCACCGCAACCGACAATGTCGGTGTGGCCTCCACCTACAACGATGCGCCGACGCAGTTTCCGCTCGGCCGCACCACGGTCACCTTCAGCGCGCTCGATAGCTATGGCAACCTCGGCACCGCCGCCTCCTATGTCGATGTCTATACCTACATCAACGGCGTGCTGGCCGCTGGTCGGCCGGTGGCGAACGGGGTGCTGACGGTGAACGATCTCTATGGCCACACGGCGACGGCCACTGCTGATGCCTACGGTAACTACAACCTCTATTCCCAGTTGATTCCGCCACTGCTGTTGCAGGTGGATCGCTATGGGCTGCCGTCGCTCTTCTCGCTCTCAATCGACGGTTACGGAACCAACCATGTGACCACGCTGACGACGATGATTGCGGCCAAGGCGCTCAAGGCAGCCAACAAGGCGCAGATTCTCGCTAATTTTGCCAACCCTTACGGCGCGGCGCTGACGCCAAATGATCTCTACACCGCCACCCAGCAGCTCAAGAGCCTGCTGGGTCTTGCCGCCTTCACCCAGCTTGGCGGCAGGAACCCGCTGAACGATCCCAGCTTCAAGGCAGATGGCACCGGCATGGATGCGGTGATGGATGCGCTTGACCTCAAGGAGCGCGATGAGGATGGCGATGGCAAGAACGATCTTGTGCTGACCAACCGCTCGGCCACCGGTCAGGCGGTATTAAAACTGCTGGCAGCCAATCCACTGGCGTTGCTGCGTGATGCCTACTCCTTCTCGCTCTCCGGTGTGGCGCTGATCGGCGACGATCTCTACGGCACGCCGCTGACCGAGAACGATGTGGTAACGATGGGCAATGGCAGCGCGCCGCTCATTACCTCCGGCACCATTTCGCCCTACACCACCCTCGGCTACAGCCGCGAGGCGCTCAACCGCATCATTCCCACCATCCTCGCCGGCGCCGAAGCACAGGGGGTGGATCTCTACGCCTCGCGCAACCAGCTCGTCACCTATGTCGAGCGGGTGCTGATCAACCTGCAGCCGTCACAGCATGTAGGGCTGGTCTATGACAACCAATTCCAGCACAACCTGCAAGTCAATGATAGCTACGCCTTCACTAACTTGATTGACTCCTTTGGAAACATTGTTAACCCAATTCTTGCTGCGGATACACTTACGATGCGTAGCCTGTCGGGAGGATTGAATTCTGGCGGTAACATCAAGCCATCTGCCCTGCTGGTACCGAACAAGGCTGCTTTGGAAACCGTAGAGAACGAGTTCTATAAGATCATGACAGCGGGAGGGGCAACGGTGGACATTGTTGGCGCCGCCGATGTCTATTCCGGCGCGGTGAATCTTGGGGATTATGACACCATCGCCTGCTTCACCTATGGCGGTTCGGCTGTGGTCTCTGCAATTGACCAGACGGTTGCCGACGCGGTCATGGCGGCGGTTTCATCGGGTTCCACATTTGTGACCAATACCGATGCCTGTGGCGCCAAGGTGATGAGCCTTTCGGGGTACTACAACGCCGGAACGGCCGGTGGCTGGTATCCCGCGCTGCAAGACTCCTTCTATGTGACATCGGATATCTATTCCGATCCATTGCTGGCGGGGGTTCAAGTCGAAACGCAATCGCCGCAAAGTCAAACCACCAGCTATTGGGACAGTGGCGATCGTACCGGACTACTGTTCAGGGTGGATAATACGCAATCCTATACCGGCCGTTATACACGGGCTGGTGCCTACACGATTTCACCGAGTCGCTATCTGGGCAACGGGTTTTATGTTGGTTGGAACCCCGGCGCGATCGGGAACTACTTCCCGGAGTGGCAGCGCGGCAATGGGCGGATCGTGGAACTCACGGCCATAGACTGGACATTCAACCAGGCAACCAAATCCGGCGGATATATCGGCATTGCCGGTCGTCAGATCCTGCAGAATGTGGCCAAGGGCGTAGGCAATAAGGTTAACGTTAACGGACAGAATGTCCCGCCGGTCTTCACCTATCCCGCCGATCCCTACAGCGTGACGGTGGCGGAGGATTCCTACGCCAACTTCACCGTGGCCGCGACCGACGCCAACGGTGATCAACTCACCTTCGACATCTACACCGCAGCCAGCAACGGCACCGCCACTGTGGACACCTATTCCGGCGCAGTCTCCTATATCGGTAATCTCAACTACAACGGCACGGACAGCTTCATCCTGCGCGTCCGCGATCCCTACGGCGCAAGCGCGCTGCTCACCACCAATGTCGCCGTCACTCCGGTGAACGATCCGCCGGTGGCGAAGGGATCCGATGCCGGTAGTGCGTTGCAGTTTGATGGAGCGAATGATGATGTGGCCTTGCCAAACAGTTTGTTGAGTAGCAGTACGAGTGAAACAATAGAAGCATGGTTCAAGACCAGCGGCAGCGGAGGGATCATCGGATACCAGAATGGGGCTTATCCGGGAGCATCGTCCAGCTGGGTGCCGGTGATCTATGTGGATTCCACAGGGAAGTTACGCGGCGGATTCTGGACAGGACTGGTCAATGGCAATATCGCCTCCAACACGGTGGTCAACGATGGGCAATGGCATCATGTGGCGCTTGTCGCAGCGGTCAACACGCAGTCACTCTATCTGGATGGCGCTTTGGTTGGAACGCTTGCCGGTGCGGTAAATCACCTTACGATGACCAGCAACCAACTTGGTGTGGTCAATACCGCCAACGGCTGGACGGGCGGAAATGGGGGCTGGATGCCGTTTGTCGGCCAGTTGGATGATGTTCGTATCTGGAATGTTGCGCGTACGCAGGCGCAGATTAAGAGCTACATGTACGCCGGTCTGACAGGTCATGAAGCGGGTTTGCTCGGCTACTGGAGATTTGATGAAGGGGCGGGTGCAAC
>WFMN01000199.1 GCA_015489095.1 Mariprofundaceae bacterium
ACAGCCCGTCCGCTCCAGTGCGCAGCGAGTTCACCTCCATGCGGTGCTTGATAATCGCCACCCGCACCTCGAAGAACTCATCCATGTTGGCGCTGCTGATGCACAAAAAACGCAACCGCTCCAGCAGCGGCACATCGGGGTCGCACGCCAGCTCGAACACCCGGCGATTGAACTCCAGCATGCTCAGATCGCGGTTGATGTAATAGGCGCTGTCATCCAGATCGATCCCGTTGGGTTGCTTGGTCACTGTCGCTACACTCCTGAAATAGGTCGTCATCGCCTCCACCGGCGGACTTTTTGCGATGGAAACAGGCTGAATCCTTACACCAACGCGCCCGTTACACTATCCGCCGGCCACCGGTTTGCCCCGACCCGCCCCATCGGGCAGCGTTGACGGCTTATGTCTCCGCCCTCCCCCCGCACCATCTTACACGATCTGTTCGGCTACGACCACTTCCGGCTGGCGCAGGAGGAGGTGATCACAGAGCTGCTGGAAGGCAGGGACGCGCTGGTGGTCATGCCGACCGGCGGCGGCAAATCGATCTGCTACCAGATCCCCGCCCTGCTCCGCGACGGGGTGGCGGTGGTCATCTCGCCGCTGATCGCCCTGATGCGCGATCAGGTCGGGGCGCTCAACCAGCTCGGCGTCGCGGCCATGAGCCTCAACTCCTCGCTCGACTACGGTGAACGGCGCGCGGTGGAGCAGGCCGTCGCTTGCGGGCGGTGCAAGCTGCTCTACATCGCCCCGGAGCGGCTGCTCACCGAACAGACGCTGCGGCTGCTGTCGCACTGCCGCATCGCCCTGTTCGCCATCGACGAAGCCCACTGCGTGTCGCAGTGGGGGCACGACTTCCGCCCCGAATACACCCGCCTCGCCCAGCTCGCCGACCATTTCCCCGGCGTACCGCGCGTGGCGCTCACCGCCACCGCCGATAGCCGCACGCAGCAGGATATCCTGCACAACCTCGCCATGGATGGCGCCCGCCGCTTCATCTCCGGCTTCGATCGCCCCAACATCCGCTACCGCGTCGAGCAGCAGCAGAATCAGCGCCGGCAACTGCTACGCTTCATCACCCAAGAGCACGCGGGGGAATCGGGCATCGTCTATTGTCTGTCGCGCAAGAAGACCGAGGCCACCGCCGAGTGGCTGCGGCAGCAGGGGCTGACCGCCCTCCCCTACCATGCCGGCATGAGCAGCGCCCAGCGGCAGCAGCATCAGGATCGTTTTTTGCACGAGGACGGGCTGATCATGGTGGCGACCATCGCCTTCGGCATGGGCATCGACAAACCCGATGTCCGCTTTGTCGCCCACTTGAGCCTGCCGAAAAGCATCGAGGCCTACTATCAGGAGACCGGGCGCGCGGGGCGCGACGGGCTGCCCGCCGATGCGTGGATGTGCTACGGCCTGCAGGATGTGGTGCTGCTGCGGCAGATGATGCAGAACTCCGACGCCGACGAGGCCCATCGCCGCATCGAACAGCAGAAGCTGACCGCCATGCTCGGCTACTGCGAGCTTGCCTCCTGCCGCCGCCAGGCGCTGCTGCGCTACTTCGGCGAGCAGCGCTCCGAACCCTGCGGCAACTGCGACTGCTGCCTGGAACCGGTGGAAACTTGGGACGCCACCATCGCCGCCCAGAAGGCGATCTCCTGCGCCTACCGCAGCGGAGAGCGCTTCGGCGTCGGCCATCTGGTCGATATCCTGCTCGGCAAGGATACCCCGCGCATCCGCCAGTGGGGGCACGACCGGATCAGCACCTACGGCATCGGCGGCGAGTTCAAGGCCGGCGCGTGGCAGTCGATCTACCGCCAGCTCATCGCCCACGGCCTGCTGGAGGTGGATGAGCACGGCGCGCTCAAGCTCCACCCCAGTTGCCGCCCGCTGCTGCGCGGGGAGCAACCGCTGCTGCTGCGCAAGGATGTGCACAAACGCGCACCATCGGCCGGCAGCAGGGCGCGCGCCTCCCGCGACATCCCGCGCGAACAGGAGCCGCTATGGCAGAAGCTACGCGCGCTGCGCCTGAAGCTGGCGCGGGAGGCGGAGGTTCCCCCCTATCTCATTTTTCACGACAGCGTGCTGCTCGCGATGCTGGAGCGCATGCCCGACACGCTGGAGGCGATGGGCGCCATCTCCGGCATCGGCGAAGCCAAGCTGGCACGCTACGGCGAGGCGTTTCTCGCCCTGCTGCAATCGCACCAAGCCGGCGGCGATCCGGCTACGCCAGCCCCAGCTTCTGGCGAATAGCGGCCATGTGGCTGGCGGCCTCCTCCACCGCCTCCTCGGAAGCGGTATCGCGATCGACAAAGGTAACGGCGTGATCGTCAAGCTCTTGTAAAAAACGGGAAGGGGTCATCGCGTCGCCGTGGCCGCCGCGTTTGCGATGGGCGGCGCAACTGAGCGTCAGCCGGTGGCGGGCGCGGGTGATGGCGACATAAAGCAGCCTGCGCTCCTCCTCCAGCCGCTGCTCGGCGATGGCGTTTTTGTGCGGAAACGAGCCATCCTCCATGCCCGACACATAGACATGGTTGAACTCCAGCCCCTTGGCGGCATGCACCGTCATCAGCCGCACCTGCTGCTCCCCCTCATCGCCGCGGGAGTCGGCGATCAGCATCATCCGCTGCAGAAAATCGGTCAGCCTCCCCCCCTTGTCGGCGTGGCTCAGCCACCAGTCGCGCAACTGGGCGACATTGGCCAGACGGCGCTCGGCCACCGCCTCATCCGGCGCCTCATCACGGATCATCTGGCCGAGATCGCTCTCCTTGAGCAGCGCGTCAAAGGCGTCGTCGGCGTTGCCGTGGTTGAACCGCTGTTCAAGCATGACGATCAGTTGACCGAATTCGCGCAGCGTGGCGGTTTTCGGGTGGCGCAGGCCGTCATCCAGCGCCGCTTCAAGCAACGAGCCGCCGATCCGGTGGGCATGGTCGCCCAACTGCGCCAGCGCGACCTCGCCGATGCCGCGCCGGGGCTTGGAGACCGCGCGGATAAAGGCGAGATCATCCTCGAAGTTGGCGATCAGTCGCATCCAGGCCAGCAGATCGCGCACCTCGCCGCGATCGAAAAAGGAGAGCCCGCCGCTGACATGGTAGGGAATCGACTGCTCGCGCAGCGCCAGCTCGATGGCACGCGACTGGTGCGAGGCGCGATAGAGCACGCAAAACTGATCCCAGC
>WFMN01000200.1 GCA_015489095.1 Mariprofundaceae bacterium
CTGCCCTCCGCGCCGCATCCACGCCCTCCATGTCAACCCCCAGCTTCCCTGCGGCACCATCGGCTGGAAGTCCGGGGTGATGTGCGCCGCGGCCGACCTGTTTGATGTGGAGATTCAAGGGCTTGGCGGTCACGCCGCCCGCCCCCACCACTGCATCGATGTGGTGCTGGTCGCCTGCCAGATGATTCAGGCGCTGCACCTTGTGCCCTCGCGCTGCATCGATCCGCTCCACCCGGCGGTGCTCACCATCGGCCATATCGAAGCGGGGCATGCCGCCAATGTCATCCCCTCCGCCGCCCGCTTTTCCGGCACCGTGCGCAGCCTAGATGGCGAGGTGCACGAGGTGATTCGCAGCAAGATGGCGCGCACCATCCGCGCCATCGCCGAACAGTGGGGGGCGGAGGCGCACTTCACCCTCGATCGGGCGGCGCCGGTGTTGGTCAACGACGACGACGCCACCAACACCGCCTGCAACCTGCTGCGGCGGTGGCTGCCCGATGTGCGGCTGGTGGAGATCGCCCAACCCTCGATGGGCGGCGAGGATTTCGCCGAGTTCCTGCGCCGCGTGCCCGGCTGCCTGCTCCGCTTGGGAACGGCAAGCTCCCCGGAGACCCAGTATCCGCTGCACCACCCCCGCTTCGCCATCGACGACCGCGCCCTCGCCATCGGCGTACAGGCGCTGGCAGCACTGGCGCTGGAGGATGCAACAGAGCTGTGATGACGGCTTCGCTGCTACTGTTGGGGGTGGCGGTCGGGCTGTTGGCGGGGTTGTTCGGTATCGGTGGCGGCACGCTGATGGTGGCCGGCACCACCGGCATCATCTATCTGCCCGCCGTGCTGCTCATCTCCCTCGCCAGCGTCGTTTTCGCACCAGTCGGCGCCCGTCTCAGCCGCCAACTTCCCGCCCACCAACTACAACGCGGCTACGCCCTGCTCCTGCTCATCCTCTGCGCCGCCATGCTATGGAGCCAATTTCGGTAACGGTTGCAGCCCCAACATGGCAACCATGGGATCAAAATCCCGATCGGAATAGAGTAGTGGGAGAGCCTGTTCGATGCAGTATGAAGCAATAATCACATCGATCGTTTTGCGAACGGTTACCCCCTGCTTCCGCAACCGTCGGTAGTTATCTGCGGCCGTAATCGCCATCGTCTCACCCAACATCGGGACAATGGGAAAGTGCCGCAATCGCGCCTTCGCCTGCAGATAATCCCGATCGTGGCGAAATCCCTGTAACACCTCGGCAAGAATGATATCCCCGATTACGATGACCTCTCGACCCAACGCCCTATCCAGGGTCTCGGTCTCTATCGATTGCCGACCATTGAAGTAATCAATCCAAACCGAGGAATCAACGACAAAACTCATTGTCTATCGGCACGCATAGCATCCAGATCTTCATCCCACACCAGTTTGCCGCGTAACTCCCTGATAGATTGCTGTTTCTTTATTTGAATCAGTGCTTTTAATGCCTCTTCAACAATACCACGCTTGGTAGCAATCCCGGTCAACTGTTGTGCCTCCGATATCAAGTCATCATCCAATACAATATTGGTGCGCATGGCAAGCCTCCTGTAGTGTGCATTCCAAGGGGAAATAATACACATCATGTCGAAAGCCGCAACCACCACTTCACAGCCACGCATCTTCGACGATGAACTGCGCCTTGCTTTGGCCGTTCCAGCCGTTGCGATCCAAGCTGCCAATCAGCGACAGCCGGTTGCCGACGGAAGAGATCACCACCGGCGCAGCGGCGATGATCGCCGACGGGGTGCTGAAGCGCTGCCCTCCGCGCCGCATCCACGCCCTCCATGTCAACCCCCAGCTTCCCTGCGGCACCATTGGCTGGAAGTCCGGGGTGATGTGCGCCGCAGCCGACCTGTTTGATATGGAGATTCAAGGGTTTGGCGTCCACGCCGCCCGCCCCCACCACTGCATCGATGTGGTGCTGGTCGCCTGCCAGATGATTCAGGCGCTGCACCTTGTGCCCTCGCGCTGCATCGATCCGCTGCACCACCCCCGCTTCGCCATCGACGACCGCGCCCTCGCCATTGGCGTGCAGGCGCTGGCAGCACTGGCGCTGGAGGAGGAATCCATGGCAAACCGTGGGATGAGCTGAATACCAATCGTGTCTATTC
>WFMN01000201.1 GCA_015489095.1 Mariprofundaceae bacterium
CGGTGTATCGATGGCCTTCGGAACGCTGGCCGCCACCATCCTCACGCTGTTCATCATCCCGCTCATCTACTACCTGTGGCAACGGGAAAATGATGCCCATTGATGGCAGTGCCGCCCACTCCGTCATACCGGCGCAGGCCGGTATCCATCTTGGTCATGCACGCCATGAATGGATTCCGGGTCAAGCCCGGAATGACCCGCCTTTTTTCCTCCGCACCTCCGCGCCTCCGCGGTGAAAAAACAGTCCCATTCTCAAAACCGACTATCAATAACAAAGGAGCATAACACACCATGAATATCGCACGCATGATCCGCATCATTGCCGGATCCTTCATCCTTCTCAGCCTCTATCTGGCGCACCATTTTAACGGGGTTCCCCTAGGCGAACCGACATGGCTCTGGTTCACCGCCTTCGTCGGTGCCAACCTGCTGCAATCGGGCATCACTAGGTGGTGCCTGATGGAGACCATCCTCGCCAAGCTGGGGGTGCCGGCATGATTGACGACTTCGCAAGAAGTCTTCATCGCGGCCATGGACGGGTTCGGGGAAAGGATTCCCCTCCTACAAGACTGTAGGAGCGGTTTCCAACCGCGAATTACCATGGACGGACTTTTTGCGGATTGCATTCAAACACGGAGTGACCCAATGAGCATTCAACAGATCGACATCCAACAATTCCACACCGTTTGGGAGGCGGAACAACCGCTACTAATCGATGTGCGCGAGACCAGTGAGTATGAAGAGGCGCATGTACCGGGAGCGAAAAATATCCCGTTGCAGCAAATCGTGACCCACGCCGGCACCCTACCCACGCAGCAGCCGGTCTATCTCATCTGCCGTTCGGGCATGCGTTCCAACAAAGCAGCCCAACTGCTGATGCAGCACAATGAGACCCTGGATCTCATCAACATCACCGGCGGCACCATGGCGTGGATCAAGGCGGGGCTCCCCACCAACCAAGGGGGCAACCCGTAACCCGTGGTAGGCACAACCGACTGGCTACGCCATTTCCCGGCACTGGCAACCATTGACGATCACGCGTGGCAGCAGGCAAGGCTGCTTGCGCGGCCGATGACGGTGGCGGCGGGAACCGTGCTGTTTCGCGATGGAGACGATGCCAAGGGGTATGTGCTGGTGATCGATGGCGCGATCCGCGTGCAGAAAATGGATCCCGACGGCCATGAGATCGTCCTCTACCGCGTGGAGTCGGGTCAAAACTGCATGCTGACCACCACCTGCCTTCTGGGAAGTCAGCACTACCCATGCGAAGGGATTGCGGAGAGCGAGGTGCAGATGGTCATGCTCCCCGCCGCCGTGTTTCAACGCGCCCTCAACGGATCGGAAGGATTCCGAAGGTTCGTCATGGCAGGGATCGGTCAGCGCATCAGCGATCTGATGATGCTGATCGAGGATGTCGCCTTCGGCCGCATGGATGTCCGCATCGCCCGCACCCTGATGCAACGCACCAAACAGGGGCACGAACCCCTGCTGGCAACCCATCAGGAGCTGGCCACGGAGCTCGGTACCGCCCGCGAAGTGGTCAGCCGGGTACTCAAAAAGATGGAACAACAACAAATTATCAAACTATCACGAGGAAAGATCACTGTGATCAATCCCCATGTACTCGCCCACCAGGCACAATAACAACCAAAGGAGAAAACAACTATGGCACATGTAGCAATTATCGGCGCGGGCATCGGTGGCATGCCGGCGGCGTACGAAATGAAGGATGCCCTGAAAAAACTGGGCGGAGAGCACGAGGTGACCGTGATCTCCAATGTCGATTACTTCCACTTCACCCCGTCCAACCCGTGGGTGGCGGTCGGCTGGCGCGACAAGGCGCAGATCAGTTTCGAGTGCGCCCCCTATCTTAACAAGAGGGGGATCAACTTTCTCAGCTGCGGCGTCGATGAGATCCTCGCCGACGAAAACCGGCTGCGCCTCGGCAACGGTCAAACCCTCGACTACGACTACCTGATTGTCGCCACCGGCCCCCGCCTCGCGTTTGAGCTGATCCCCGGCATGGGACCTGAGGGGCACACCCACTCCATCTGCCATGTCGATCACGCCGAGGAGACCTACCACGCCTTCGAGGAGTTCTGCAAAGACCCAGGACCGATCGTGGTGGGCGCGGTGCAGGGCGTCTCCTGCTTCGGGCCGGCTTATGAGTTTGCCATGATTCTCGATACCGAGCTGCGCCGCCGCAAGATCCGTGACAAGGTGCCGATGACGTTCATCACCCCGGAACCCTACATCGGTCATCTCGGCTTAGGCGGCGTGGAAGACTCCAAGGGCCTGCTGGAGAGCGAGATGCGCAAGCGCGACATCAAGTTCATCACCAACTGCAAAACCACGACCATCCACGAACACAGCCTCGACTACGAGGAGGTGGATCGTCATGGCGAAGTGATCGCCTCCGGCTCGTTGGATCACAAGTTCGCCATGCTGATGCCGCCGTTCCGTGGCGTGGGTCCGGTTGCCAACTGTGAGGGGCTGGTCAACCCGATGGGATTTGTGATGATCAATGAATTCCAGCAGAACCCCAAGTTCAACAACATTTTCGGCACCGGTGTCATCGTGGCGATTCCGCCGGTCGAGACAACACCGGTTCCGGTCGGCACCCCCAAAACCGGCTTCATGATCGAGTCGATGACCACCGCCATCGTCCACAACATCATCCACGACCTCAAAGGGGAGGCACCGGAGAAGAGCGGCACATGGGGCGCAATCTGTCTGGCCGATTTCGGTGATGGCGGCGTGGCACTGGTCGCCTACCCGCAGATTCCACCGCGCAACAAGGTGTGGGCCAAAGGCGGCGGCTGGGTGCATACCGCCAAGGTCGGTTTCGAGAAGTATTTCATGCGCAAGATGAAAACCGGCGTTTCCGAGCCCTTTATCGAAAAGGCGTTTCTGAAACGGATGGGCATTGAGCGGCTGAAGTAGGGAAAACCATGTCCGATAGCTACACGGCGTTAACCAAACAACTCTCCGCCACCATCGGGGGCATCCGCAAGGATGTTCCCGATGCCATGAAAGGGTTTTCCGCTATGGCCGCAGGCGCAATGCAAGCAGGCGTGCTGGACAAGAAGAGCAAGGAGCTGATCGCCCTTGCCATCGGGGTCGCCGGCCACTGCAAGGGGTGCATCGGCTTTCATGTCAAAACACTGGTCGCACTCAAGGTGACCCGTGAAGAGCTGGCGGAGACCCTCGCCGTGGCCATCTACATGGGTGGTGGCCCATCGCTGATGTATGCCGCCGAAGCGATGCAGGCGTTCGAGGAATTTTCGCAAGAATGAGTACACTGTTCGGATGGCTGCACTGCCCACCGATGGGAATGTTGATCGCCGCAGCCCTCTTTCTGGGGGTGATGCCGATCGTCCCGGAACCCCATCTGGTGGAGAAGCTGCGCATGCTTATCCACGGCACCCTCGTCAAACCGATCGATATCTTCGACCTGTTCTGGCATAGCTGGCCACTGCTGTGGATCGCGTTGCGTCTGCTCACCCCCGATGCCGCTGGCCACTGCTCCATCCCGGGGCGATGATCAGCGTACTACTCGATCTGGCCATCCTTGTGGTGATCGCCCTGTTGTGTTGGCGGGGCTACCACGGACGGCGGCTCTGGTTCGGGATGCCGGTTTACGCCTGGTTCCACCTAGCCCGCGGGCGCGGTTTCTGGGCGCAACTGCTGCTATTCGGCCCCGTGGTGGTCGGCTGGCTGCTACTCTGCCACTGGATCAACACCCACGGCTGGCACGCCACCGCGGCCGGCGGTATCTTGATCGCCATGACCGTTGGACTGGAAGCGATGCGGACGATTGAGGAGGAACAACGACGGTGATTACGGGGTACGCTGTTTTTTTACCACGGAGACGCGGAGGAGAGAAAACAGGAACTCGTCATATAATACGGGAGTGGCTAGCGATGGCAGATGTGCTAGACTGGGGCGGGGAGGAGAGACTGTCGTCAAAGGTTCAAACCTCTCGGAATGCGAAATCTCTCCTCGCCCCGATCGCTTGTAGCCACTTTGAACAGGTAATGCGAAAAAGCATCTTTAACCAATATGATAGGGCATCACAAGCGA
>WFMN01000202.1 GCA_015489095.1 Mariprofundaceae bacterium
ACCAGCCGCGCGCCGCCCACTCCCGCTTGCGCCGTTCAAACTCGGCGGCCAACGCCCCCTCGCCGGCGGGGGAGATGGCGCGTACCACCAGTTGGTAGCTGCCGCGCGGCGCGTAGAGCGAGAGATGGCCGTGAAACAGGAACTCGCCCCCCTCCACGGGCTGGCAGCGCAGCCTGCCGGCGGTGCTGCGCCAGATGACGGCGGAGATGGCGGCGCCGGCGTCCTTGATGGTGAAATAGATGTGGCCGGAGCGGTGGCGGGTCAGCCGCGACACCTCGCCGCGCACCTGCAGCGAGGAGAACCCCTGTTCCAGCACCCGCTTGATATCCGCCGTCAGCGCCGAAACCGTGAGCACCTTGGCGGGCATTAGATCGCTTCGCAGGCCAGTTGGTTGCCACCCTTGGATTTGGCGTTGGCCAGCGCCTTGGCCGCCGCCAGCCGCAGCATCTGCGCGGTGTGGCGCACCATGGGCGAGGTGGTGACCAGCCCTAGGCTGATGGAGACGCAGTCGGTGGGATCGGAGGGGTCGTGCAGCAGCCGTAGCTCCTGTACCGCCTGATGGATGGCGGCGCCCACCTTGATGCCGCCGGAGGCCGGGGTGTTGGGCAGCAGGACATGGAAGCGAGCCCCCTCGTCGCGGGCGGCGATGTCGGTGGTACGGCTGAGGCAGCCCTGCACGGCATGGGCGATCTGCCGGATGCAGTCGTCGGCGACCCGTTTGCCGTGATGGGCGAGGTAGTCGTCGAAGCGGTCGATCTCGATCGCCAGCAGCGCGATCGGGTTGGTTTCGCGCATCGCCCGCTGCCATTCGAGGTCGTACATCAGCGCGAAGCGTTGCGGGGTAAAGAGACCGGTGAGCGGATCCTCCTCCACCAGTTGCTTGACCTGTTCCCGCGCCTCGTTGAGCTGCTTGCGCGATTTGTGCAGCGCTTGGCGCAGCGACTCCAGCTCGATGCGGTCGAAGTAGATGCGGGCGAGGGAGCGCATCTGGATCTTCAGCAGGGTGGGGTCGATGGGCGAGGGGAGCACCACATCGGCGCCGGAGCGGAGCAGGTCGGCGGCGGTTTTGGGGTCCAGCGTGGGAACCAGCGCGATGATCGGGATGTCGCGGCACACCTCGCTGTCGCGGAAATCGCGGATGCGCTGGTAGCTGCTGCCATCGGCGGCGAGATCGTCGGCGCTGATCTGCTGCACCACCACGGTGACGCCGCGATGGGCGGCGATCTTTTGCGGGCTGTCGCCCTCCTCGGCGCGGATCAGCTCCAGCTGGCTGTCGGCGGCGAGCTGATCGGCGAGGATGCCGTACTCCTCGTCGTCCACCGCCACGATGAGGGCGGTGACGGGGTACTCCAGCATCCTAGCTGGCGAGGCGGGGGGGCTGCTCACCGCAGGTTGCTAAACATTGAATCGGAAGTGCATGACATCGCCATCCTGCACCACATAGCTTTTTCCTTCCAGTCGCATCTTTCCCGCTTCCTTGGCCTTCTGCTCGCCGCCGCAGGCGATGAAGTCGTCGTAGGCGATGGTCTCGGCGCGGATGAAGCCGTGCTCGAAGTCGCTGTGGATGACGCCCGCGGCCTGCGGGGCGGTGGCGCCACGGTGGATGGTCCAGGCACGCACCTCCTTGACGCCGGCGGTGAAGAAGGTGATCAGATCCAGCAGAACATAGGCCTGTCGGATCAGGCTGTGCAACCCCGGCTCCTTCAAACCGAGGTCGGCGAGGAACTCCGCCTTGGATTCCTCATCCATCTCCGCCAGTTCCGACTCGATCTGGGCGCAGATCACCACCACCTCCGCCCCCTCCTGCTCGGCGTGCTGCCGCACCCGATCGACATGGCGGTTGCCGCCGGTGGTCAGGTCGTCTTCGCTGACATTGGCGATATAGAGCACCGGCTTGGCGGTCAGCAGGTGCAGGTCGCGCAGCCGCGCGCGGGCGTCGTCATCGAGCCGCAGGCGGCGCACGGGTTGTCCCGCTTCCAGCGCGGTCAGTACGCTATCGAACAGCGACAGGTTCTTTCTGGCCTCGGCGTCGCCCGACTTGGCCTGCTTTTCGGTGCGGGTGCGTACCTTTTGCACCGTCTCCATATCCTTCAGCATCAGCTCGGTGTCGATGGTGGCGATATCGGAGAGCGGGTCGATATTGTTGGCGACATGGGTCACATTGTCATCGTCGAAGCAGCGAACCACATGGGCGATCACCGCGCATTCGCGGATGTGGGCCAGAAACTGGTTGCCCAGCCCCTCGCCACTGGCGGCGCCCGCCACTAGACCCGCGATATCGTTGAATTCCACCACCGCGTCCTGCACCGCCTGCGGCTTGACGATCGCGGAGAGGGCGGCCAGCCGGGGATCGGGAACCGGCACGATGCCGACATTGGGGTCGATGGTGCAGAAGGGGTAGTTGGCGGCCTCGGCGCCGCCGCCGTTGAGGGCGTTGAAGAGGGTCGATTTGCCGACATTGGGCAGCCCCACAATTCCGATCGACAGTGCCATCAGCGTTCGCCCTCCATCAGTGTTTTACGCAATTTTAGTTGGATGCGGTTGCTCGCCTGCGCAAGGTGCCCCTGAACGATCACGGTGATCTCCGGCAGTAGGCAGTCAAAGATGAGCTGTTCATCCCTCGCCTCCATCGGGGTCATCGAGGAGAGCACCCAGTTGGTGACATCCCTGTTGTCGGCGGGGCGCCCGATGCCGATCTTGACCCGCGTGTAGGCGTTGCCGACATGGAGGTTCAACGATTTGATGCCGTTGTGGCCTCCGCTGCCGCCGCCCTTTTTGAGGCGGAGCTTGCCGGCCGCCATGTCGAGATCATCGTAAATCACGGTGATGTCGTCCACCCCGATGCGGTAGTAGCGCGCCAACTGGCCGACCGATTCGCCGGATTTGTTCATGAAGCAGAGCGGCTTCACCAGCAGGATGTCCAGATCGGGGGTGGGGCGCCAGTTGGCGATTTCCGCCTTGAACGCCTTCTCTTCGGTGAAGTGGAGCCCCTGCGCTTTCGCCAGCAGATCGAGAAAACGAAAGCCGACATTGTGGCGGGTATCCCGGTAACGCGCACCGGGATTCCCCAAGCCTACCAACATCTTTTTTGTCATCAGGGCGCGGTGCTATCTGCTACTCGCGACTTTAGGATGCGTCGGCAGCCTCGCCGCCCTCTTCACTCTCTTCCGTCCCCGCCTCCGCGGCACCCTTCGGAGCGGCTAGGTTGAGCACGGTGAAGTTGACCTCGTGCGGAACCTCCACCCCCTCCGGTAGGGTGAGGTCGTCCACATGGATGGTATCGCCCAGCTCCAGCGAGCCGCACTCCACCTCGATGGCGTCGGGGATGGCGTTGGCGCGGCAGGTGATCTCGAGCACATGGCGTACCAGATCCAGTCGTCCGCCCTGCACCACACCGGGGCACTTTTCGTGGTGCAGCGGGTGCACCGGAACCTCAACGGTTACGGTATCGCCGGCGCTGACGCGGTGAAAATCGAGATGCATGATATGCTCTCTGACCGGATGCCACTGGGCATCCTTGAGCAGCACGGTTTCAGCGGCGCGCTTGCCCTTGATCTTAATTTTGAGCAGCGAGGTGTAAAATGCGGCATCCTCCAACGGTTTGCGCATGGCGATGTCGTCGAGGGTGATCGGCAGGTCGGGTTTGTCGCCACCGTAAATGATGGCCGGAACCTTGCCGGCGCGGCGGAGTCTGCGGGCGGCGCCGCGCCCCGTCTCTTCGCGTAACTCTGCTTCAATGGTAAACCCTGTGTTTTTTGTGGCCACTGAAAAATCTCCTTGTATCTCAAATATTCATCCTGACGGGTCTGCCCGTAGCAGGTGCCCGCGTCAGCGCGCGAGGGTCGCGCATGGTAGGGGGAGATGTGGAAAAGTCACGGAGTATGTGCACGGTCTCGGAGGAGTGACTGGATATTTGCGGTTGACTTGTGTAGCATGGGGCTCTGTTGCAATCCTCCGTGTGACAGAGATCACATCGTTACATCTTGTGCGTGCCAAGCCTCGGCGACTCGGGATGCATCAATGGGGTTTTGTTAGTGTTTCGATGTTTGCTAGCAGTTGTTCTGGTTGTGGTGGTGCCGCTTCTCACCTCCTGCGGGGGCTCGGGCGGCGGTGGCAGTTCGTCGATTCCGGGCTACACGCCGGTGACGATCTCGCTTGGCGGCTCCTCTGTGGCCGGCGGCGCCTTGGCGGCGGCAGGCACGATTCCCGCCGGTGTGGTGTCGATGACGGTTACGGCACAGGACGCGGCCGGCGCCACCATCGCAGGTCCCGCCACCGGCAACGCCGCCAACAACTTCACCGTCACGCTGAATGTCCCCAACGGCAGCGGCATCACCTTCACCGTCTCCGCCTTCGACGGCGTCAACACCAAAACCTACCAAGG
>WFMN01000203.1 GCA_015489095.1 Mariprofundaceae bacterium
GATGATGATTCCCCCCTCGTTTGAGCATTTTGAGATGTTCAAGGCGATTGTGATCGGGGTGGTGCTGCTCTCCACCTTTATCTATTCGTTTATCTTGATCGGCGTGATCGCGCTGTACAAAGAGGATTTTGCCCGGGAGGTGGAGGCGGAGCAGGCCGCCCACGCGGAAGGCTGATGGCGGAAGGCGCCAAGCGCGTTGTGCTGGCCAGTCCGCGCGGCTTCTGCGCCGGTGTGGATCGGGCGATTGCGATCGTGGAGCAGGCGCTGGCGCGGTTCGGCGCGCCGGTCTATGTTCGCCACGAGATCGTCCATAACCGCCATGTGGTCGATCGCAATCGCCCGATCCACACCGGCGCAGAAGCCGCGCGGGCTGGCCAGCACAACGCGCTTGGCACCTTCCGCCATCAGCCTTCCGCGTGGGCGGCCTGCTCCGCCTCCACCTCCCGGGCAAACTCCTCTTTGTACAGCGCGATCACGCCGATCAAGATAAACGAATAGATAAAGGTGGAGAGCAGCACCACCCCGATCACAATCGCCTTGAACATCTCAAAATGCTCAAACGAGGGGGGAATCATCATCAGCATCACCACCGACAAGCCACCCTTGATGCCGGCGAAGGTGAGCACCGCCCACCAGCGGTAGTTCACACTGCGCATCCGGCTGCTCTTGGTGGCGATCAATGCGAACTTGGCCATCATCGCCGCCCGAATCAGCGTGGTGGCCAGAAACATCATCAAAATCTCGGTCTTGTACTGCCACAACAGCTTAATATCGATGATCTCCGCCATGGCGATAAAGAGCAGGGTGTTGGCCACCAGCGCCATCAGCTGCACATCCTCCTTGGAACGCAGATGGCGCGCCCGCTCCTCGATCGTCACCCGCAGCGCCGCCAGCCCGGCCGCGGTGATATTCGCGCGCTGCTTGCTGGAGCCGGACTCCAACGCCTCCTCCTGCGCGTTGATCTCCCGATCATCCTGCGCCAACGCCCTGGTCATAAAGTGGTTCACGGTGATGGCGGCGAAGATGCAGGTGAGGATGCCGGACATATGTTTGTGCGAATGGGCGCCCAACAGGTTCAGCAGCGCGTAGAAGTGCTCCGCCATCTCGAAGCCCGCGTACCCGGTCACCAGCAGCACCATCAGCTCGGCGATCCGGTTCTCCGTGGTTTTCAGCAGGTTCAAGCCGATGTAGCCGAACACCACCCCCAGCGCCGCCGACCCCAGCACCACAAACAGGCTGGTTTCAACAACATAGCCAAAGGTGAGCTCCCCGCCTCCTAGGGCGTACAGCCCGACAAACACGAACACGATCAACGCGGTGGCGTCGTTAAACAGGCTCTCCCCCTCGGCGAGGATTTTCAGCTCATGCGGCAGGGCGAACTTGGAGAAGATGCTGATCACACTCACCGGATCGGTCGCCAGCACCATCGAAAACATGACGATGATCGCGGCGGTGGAGAGGTGGTACTGGCCGAAAAACCAGTCGGAAGTAAGCAGCGCCACCACCACCGACAGCGCCACCGCCACCACGGCCAGAAAGAAGAGGCTTAAGCCGTGGGTTTTAAGCTCCTCCACCTTCAACTCCATGGCGTCGGCGATCAACAGCACCGGCAGCAACAGCAGCACCAGCTCGGCGAAATGTTCGGGATCCCCGGTCAGATAGGCGCCCTTGAACAGGTAGTGGGCGAGAAAAGAGAGGCCGATCAGTGACAACGGCGACGGAATCTTCAGCCGATCCTCCAGCTGCAACGCCACATAGAGGATCACCGCGATCATAATCAGCATTGAAATCATAGCCTTCCTCTCCTACCCAAAGACAACCAAAAGAATAAACGCCAGATAGAACAGCCCATTGACCAGCAACAGCAGCGGCGTCAGCGCCAGCCAGCGCAGCAGGATAAAGAGCCAGGCCGATCCCGCCAGCGCCAGCGCGGTTGCCGCGACCGCGTACGGGCTATCAAAGCGCCACGGCATCAACAGAATGGCGATCGCGGGGATAATCGACCCCTGAAACACCATTGCGCCTGTCAGGTTGCCGAAGGCGAGCGTATCCTTGCCCCGCGCCGTCCACAGCATCGAGTTGACCTTCTCCGGCAGCTCGGTGGCGATTGGCGCCAGCAAGAGCGCCACCACGATCGGCGCGATGCCGATCGCGTCGCTTACCCGCTCAGCCCCCGTAACAAACAGCCGCGCTCCCGCGATCAACACCAGCAGCGCCACCGCGAATTGCGCCACCGCCACCGGTGTCGATGACCCAAGGTAACGCCCGAAATAGAGCGGATCCTCCGCCTCGGTGCCATGCCCTGCCTCCACCAGATCGCTGCTGGCGAGGATGGTAATCGTCAGGTAAACAAAATAGACAAAAAAGAGCGCCACGGCGGTAAAAATGGTGCCGTGTCTCCACCCGTCGGGAATCATCGCCGCCCAGATCACCAGCGCGTAAGCGGCCAGAAAAAAGATGATATCCCGCGTCAACCCACTCGGCTCCGGCGTCAGCCGCGCCTTCCATCCCCGCTTGGTTCCCGCGGTGACGGCCACCAGAAAGAGCGCCACCGTACCCAACATGAAGGGGGCACCGAGAATCGCCCCCATGCCGATGTCATGGTTCAGTTCGCTATTCTCTCCCCCGCCCAGAATGGCCACGACGGGCACGATCGTCTCCGGCATCGCGGTGCCGATCGCCGCGAAGATGGAGCCGGTTACCCCCTCCGACACCCCCATCCGCTCGCCCACATGCTCCAGCGCGTTGGTAAAAAACTCGGCGGCGTAGTAGATCA
>WFMN01000204.1 GCA_015489095.1 Mariprofundaceae bacterium
GATGGACATAGGACTCGGTATCGTGCGGGATATCGTAGTTGATCACATGGCTGATCCGCTCCACATCCAGCCCGCGCGCCGCGACATCGGTGGCGATCACGAGATCGATCCGCCCCTTTTTCAGGCGGTCGATCGTCTGCTCCCGCTGTTTCTGGTTCAGGTCGCCGTTGAGCGGAGCCGCCGCAAAGCCGCGCGCCTCAAGCTTTTCCGCCAGCTCAACGGTGGCAACCTTGGTGCGCACAAACACGATCACCCCGTCGTAGCGCTCCGCCTCCATGATGCGGGTTAAGGCATCCAGCTTGTGGCGGCCGCTCACCATCCAGTAACGCTGGCGAATCGCCGCCACGGTGGAGGTGCTGCTCTTGATGGTAACCTGCTGCGGATCGTGCAGATGCTTGCCCGCAATACGCCGGATCACATTGGGCATGGTGGCGGAAAAGAGGGCGATCTGACGCGACTGCGGCAACTGTTGCAGAATCCACTCGACATCGTCGATAAACCCCATGCGCAGCATCTCGTCGGCCTCGTCCAGCACCAGCGAGCACAGGCCGTCGAGCCCCAGTGAGCCGCGCCGCATGTGATCCATCACCCGCCCCGGCGTGCCCACCACCACATGGACACCCCGCTTGAGCGCGCGCAACTGCACACCGTAATCCTGCCCGCCGTAGATCGGCAGCACATGGAACCCCGGCATCGCCGCGGCGTATGTCTGGAACGCCTCCGCCACCTGAATCGCCAACTCGCGGGTCGGCGCCAACACCAACACCTGCGGAACCTTCTGCCGCAGCTCGATGCGGGCGAGCATCGGCAGCGCAAAGGCGGCGGTCTTGCCGGTTCCGGTCTGCGCCTGCCCCACCAGGTCGTGACCCGCCAGCAGCAGCGGGATGGTGGCGGCCTGAATCGGCGAGGGGCGCTCATAGCCTACCGCCTCCAACGCCTGAAGCAGTACGGAAGGGAGATTGAGGTCGCGGAAGGAGGTGATAGTTTCTGTGGTATTTGTTGTCATCGGCGAATTGTGCCGTTGTTTCATGAAGAAACCATGATGATCCCTTCGCATAAAGTCATCATCGCGGCCATGGATAGGTTCGGGGAAAGGATTCCCCTCCTACAGGCTGTAGGAGCGGTTTCCAACCGCGAATTGCCACGGACGGGCTTGTTGCGATCTGCTCCATGATGTTACCGGAACGCTCCCGCCCTACCCCTCCAGCAGGCGGCGAATATTCGCCGGCGACGGCTTGCACTGCGCAGCCAGCGAGCGTTGATGCAGGCGGTGCAGCGTCGCCAGCAGCGCCCCCAGTTCGCGATGGGTGTGCCCGAGGAGATAGCGCAACACCGCCCCGTTCAGTTGCCACTGCATCCGCCGCAACTCGGCCTCCAGCAGCGCCAGCAGCGTGCCATCATCCACCGGAGGCGCCATCGGCAACTGCTGCATCGCCCGCAGCCGACTCAGCAACTCCGGCCTGGTGATCGCCGCATCAGGGCAGCGCCACCCCACCACCATCGGCACCCCCTCGCGCCGCCCCCGCTCGATCAGATGAAACAGCGCCAGTTGCCCCTGTTCCGGCAGCGCACCGGCGGCGATATCGATCAACCACCGCCGCCCCGGTTGCAACCGCGCCATCCACGCCGCGCTAAGCCGGTTGGCGTCATCCTCGCCATCGCCCCCCGCCACCACCAACAGCGCCGCCTGGCGCAACTCATGCGCCACCGCCTGCATCAGGTGGCTCTTGCCGGCCACGCCGTCCGAGCGCAGCCACACCTCGCCGCCCGCAACCGACCACAGCGCCAGTGCCGACGCCGCGGCAGCCACCCCGTCGTGGTTGATCCAGCCGTCGTGGGTGAACACCGTCGGCAGCGTCAGCGTCAACGGCGGCTGCTCCACACTCATTCGGTCGCCGTCACCGCCTTACGGGTCCACACCACCAGATAGTGGAGACCGGAGATCACCGTCAGTGCGAAGGCCGCCCAGACACAAAGCGACACCAACCACGGGGAGAGCGCCCACCCCATGTTGAAGATCAACACCAGCAGGCAGACAATCTGCATCGCCGTGGTCGCTTTCGAGACCAGACTCGGCTCCATCTTGAGGTTGTGGGTCACCAGCTCGTAGGAGATCGCGCCCAGCACGATCAGCGCGTCGCGGAAGGCCACCGCCAGAAAGAGAAACAGCGGCACCGCCCCTAGGTAAAACAGCGTCACCATGATGGTCAGCAGCATCAACTTGTCCGCCAGCGGATCGAGGTAGGCGCCAACGATGGTGCGCTGGTTGAAAAAGCGGGCAATCAGCCCGTCCAGCATGTCGGAGAGCCCCGCCAGCAGCAGCAGCAACAGCGCCAGTTGCACCTCGTCTTTCAGCAGCGCGTAAGCGATCACCGGGGTCATCACAATGCGCGCAAGCGTCAGGATGTTCGGGATGTTGAGCAGCGGGCCGGAGGTCACCGCACCTCCCAACCATCGGGCGTCAGCACCGCCTGCATCCCCCGGTTGGCGAACCAGCCGACCACCCACGCCGTATCGCGCACCGTCAGCCGATAGCGCTGCCACTGGCGGCTCAACACCAGCGGCGTGATCGCCTTCACCTGCGGTACCGCCCGCAACACCTGCTCCAGCCCCACCTGTTCGGCGAGGGTTGCCGGCTGCATGATCGTCAAGGTTACCGTCTGTTCTCCCGCCTGTTCCGGCACGGCGACTGGCTGCGTGATCCGTGGGTTCTGCTCGCGCTCCGAGCGGGCGGCATCGCGGGCGCGCAGCAAGATGCGCTGCAACCGCGCATGCAGCTGCTCCATCGGTGCGCCGGCATCAATCCGGCTTTCGCCCCCCAGCGCCACCAGCCGGTCATCGTCGGCGACAACCGTCAACGCCAGCCATTGATCATCCATCCAGCGCCAATCCAGCCGCAGCGCCATCGCATCCGGCGCGGCCGCTTCCGGTTCGCGGAGGTCGATCCCCCAGCGCTCGGCGATGGTTCGCGCCTCATCCCGCAACAGCGTTTCGGTCTGCGCCATCTCCACGCCGCTGGCATCGTGCATCGCGATCTGCAACGCAAGGTGTGGCGCGACCTTCAGCGGATGGAGCGCGCGCCGCTCGAGGGCGGCGATCACCGCCAGCGGGCGGAACTGAAAGCGCACACGCTGCGGAGAGGGGGTCGCCCGCAGCAGGTAGGGCACCCCCGCCAGCGTCACTTGGGCGCGCTCCTTTTGCGGCAACAGCCGATCCAGCACCACCGCCATCCCGTCGTCCACCTTCTGTTTCCAATCGTCGTGCTCGGTGAGGGGAATGACCACCGTGAAACGGCCATCCTCCGCTGCCGCCGCCGGCGGGCACAAGCCCGCCACCAGCAGCAGCAACAACAGCCAAACGAACCTATACAATGCGCAGATGCCCCTTGCTCCGCTTCCCCTTGGCCGGTTTGGCTCCAGCGGTCTCCTCCCGCTGCGGCGGGGCTTCCTCCTCAGGCTCGGCGTCGGGCTCCCCCTGCATCATCATCGCCGCCATCACCCGCTGCACCTGCGCCGGGATATCCTCCTGCCAGATCAGCCCTTGCTCCAGCGACATCTGCGGCTGATAGGCCGCCCAGATCGCCTCCATCGGCACATGGCAGGGGAAAGGGTTGCCAGAAAAGGAGAAAACGCTATCCACCCCCTCCTTGGAGATATCGATGCGCTGCGGCATGCGCACATTCAGCAGCAGGCAGAGCCCGGGATCCCCCTTGAGGTGGGGGGGCACCTGCACATCATCGCGGGTGGCATCGACCACGATATGGATTTTCCCCTTGCTATCGAAATAGTCACGCAGTTCCTTGGCCTTACGCACCGCTCCCATCGTCGCAACCTTGCCCATTCCGCTACCTCCGCCGTCCTACATGATCGTCAAATGGGGTGATCACGATGCGATACCCCTGAAATGCCACTGTAACATCGCTACCGGTGATCGCAACCAACCGCACCGCATCGCTGATCCACGCCCCGACATGGAGCGCCCGGTCGTTGATCCACGCCACCCGCCGCGCGGGATCCTGGTGATCGATCAGCGCCGAAATGTGCATCGCCGGCAACTGGCGCCGAATGGCGGGGGGCAGTTGCGCCCACATCACAGGCTTCTGCGCGGTCGGCGGCTTCGGCCGTGCAGGCGCCGCCTGTGGCGCCGGCACCGGCTTCACCGGATGGGCCGACGCGGGGACAGCCGGTACAACCCGCTTCACCACCGTTGCCGCGGCCTCCTTGGGTGCGGCAGGCGGCGACGCTTGCACCTTAGGCGGCAACGGCGGGCGCTGCGCCGTGGAGAGCGGAGCGCCGCCAACCACCACCTTGGTCGGCCTGCTAGGCCATAGGCTCCAGATCAACAGCGCCACCATCGTGCCGACAACACCCCACAGCACCCCCCGCCGGCCGCTGGAGGCGGGGGCGGAAACGCGCGCGCCATCCACCACCGTCGCCATCGTTGGCGGCTGCGCCCGCTTCCGCTCCGCATCCGCCCGCTGCAGCGCTTCGAGGATGTAGGACATCCGCTACGATCCCCCCTTGGAGAGCAGATCGATCATCCACAGCCGCCAGCTATCCGTCAGCGCGGGGTTGCGCACCACCACCCACAGCAGCAGCAGGGTCACCATGCCGGCGACCAGCCACGGCAGACGCGCGCCGGCACCATCGCCCGCCGGCGGGCGCGTCCGCGCCACGCGCTCCCCCAGCACCTCCGCCGTCGCTTGGCGCACATGGCGCAACCCCACCCTATCGGCACCCTTGGCGTAGGCGCCCAGCAGGGCGCGGTCGGCGATGGTGTTGATCATGCGCGGCACGCCGCCGCTGGCGCGGTACAACCGGCGCAACGCAAAGCCGGTAAAGAGCGTGGGCGAACCGCCCACCACCGACAACCGGTGGCGCACATAGGCGATGGTATCCTGATAGTTGAGCGGGCGCAGGTGGTAGCGGGCGGTGATGCGTTGCGCCAACTGACGCAGGTGCTCCTGCGCCAGCAACCCATTCAGCTCCGGCTGCCCCAGCAGCACGATCTGCATCAGCTTCTTGTCGTCGGTCTCCAGATTGGTCAGCAGCCGCAACTGCTCCAGCACATCGGGCGCAAGCTGCTGCGCCTCGTCGATCACCACCACGGTGTGGCGCCCATCGGCGTGTGCCGCCAGCAGATGGCGGTTGATGGCGTCGATCAGCAGCTTGATGCTCTTTTTGCGGCGATCGTAGCGGATGGAGAGCTCGTCGCAGATGGTCGCCAGCAGTTCATGGGCGGTCAGCTTGGGGTTCACCACCAGTGCCGCGTCGGTATGCTCCGGCAACTGCCCCAGCAGGCAGCGGCAGAGCGTGGTTTTACCCGTTCCCACCTCACCGGTCAGCACCACGATACCGCCGCCGCTTTCGGTGCCATAGAGCAGATGGGCCAGCGCCTCCCGGTGGCGCGCGCTCATGTAGAGATAGCGCGGATTGGGCGCGATCGAAAAGGGCACATCGCTGAGATGGAAGTGGTTGCGATACATGGTTCGGTGTTTAGCCCCTTGTCACCAAGCAAAGAGTCCACGGACGGACTTTTGGCGATGGGATCATCACTGCTCCACCTCCACCCGATTCCCTCCCAGCGCCCGGGCGACATAGAGCATCTGCTCCGCCCGCTCCACCAGGGTACGCACCTCGGTGGTCTCGACATCCGCCGTGGTGGCGACCCCCACCTGCACGGTGGCATCGTCCAGATTGATCCGCTCCACCAGCTGCTGCGCCAACAGCCGGGCGCGCTCGCCATCGCAACCGGCGAGAAAGAGGGCGAACTGGTCGTCATCCATCCGCACCAGCGGATCGCTGCGCCGCCCGATTCCCGTCATGGCGGCGTGGAGCGTTCCCCCCGGCACCGCCTCCCCACCCGGCTTGACCGCGCCGATGCAACAGATGGAGACCGGCGCCAGCTCCCCGAACCACTGGCTTAGGTGATGGCGCGACATCGGTTGCAGAAAACGGCGATTGTAACAGCCGGTCTCCGCGTCCCGGATCGACATGCGCACCAGATGATCGCGCGCCACGCAGTGTTCGAGGCTCACCCCGATCATCCGCGCCAGATGTTGCAGCAGCTCGGTGCTCTTGTCGGGGGCGAAGCGGTCGCGCATGGTGGAGCCCAGCACCAGCACCCCAAACGGCTCCAGCCCCGATCCCAGCCGCAGCAGCGCCAGCGAGCCGATATGGCTCTCCGAGCTCTGCATCATGCGCACCGCATCGTCGTCGCTCACCTCCAACAGGCGCACCGCCCGCTTATCCAACGCCAGCGATTGCAACTGCGCGGACGACACCCACTGCTGATGCCGATCGTTCAGGGCATCGAAATCACACCCGGCGAGCAACCCCTCCTCGTCAAACGCAAAGCGCACCAGATCAAGCTCAAACTCTTGTTTTAACTCGTTGATCACCAGAAGACAGAGCGACACCGGATCGGGGCTCCGCACCACCTTGGTCTCGATCGCCGTCAGTCTGGAGAAGAGCTGCTCGTTCTCGTGCAGCCGTTGGTAGATCTCCCCCATCCGCTGCTTCAACTGCCGATTCTCTTCGGCGATGCTCCGCGCGCGGATGTCGGTAATGTTTTCCACTTTGGCCACAACGCACCCCACCTTGACGACAATAGCTTCCCACCGGAAGCGGCAATGCTATTGCGAACGCCTGCCGTTGCCACAAGTATTCAACCCATGCAGATTCGGGGGACAACCGCCATCTACGGCATCATCGGCCATCCGGTCACCCACTCGCTCTCCCCCCTGTTTCAAAACTGGTTCCTCGAGCGGCACGGGATCGATGCCGCCTACCTTCCCCTCCCTGTCGCCGACGCCACACATCTTCCCACCGTGCTTGCCGGGCTGCATGGCTGCGGCGTCGAAGGCTTCAATGTCACGGTGCCCCACAAAGAGAGGGTCGCGGCCCTCGTCGAGTGCGACCGCGACGCCCGCATCATCGGCGCCGTCAACACCGTGCGCCGCACCGCCGGTGGATGGCAGGCGACCAACACCGACCATGTCGGCATCCAGCAGGTGTTGACCGCGCTAACAAGCTCCCCCCGACAGCAGGAGGTGACCCTGTTCGGTGCCGGCGGCACCGCGCGCGCCGTGCTCCATGCCTGCGACCAGATCGGCATCCGCCGCGTCTGGCTCTGCAACCGTACGCTGGCGCGCGCAGAGAGGCTGGTGGAAACAGCAGAAGCCCATGATTACCAAACGGTTGTGACCACGATCGACTGGGATCAACAGGCCGTCACACGGGCCTGCCAACGCTCCGCCATCATCATCAACACCACCACCATCGGCCTGCATGACCACGCCCCCTTTCCCTTCGCGCTACCCCCCTGTGCCGAGGGCGACGGCAACGCCGCCTTCGACGCCGTCTATCGACCCGACGGCGTTACCAGCTTCACCTCCGCCGCCGCCAACCAAGGGCGGCGTGCCATCGACGGCCTGCCGCTCCTGATTGCACAAGGGGTGGCCGCCTTCTACTATTGGCATCATTTGTCTATGAATCGGCAGCAGGCCATGGATTATATCTGTCACCAACTGAAGCGCCCACCGTGTCAGATGAACGATTGGGGAGGGGATCAATGAAGCAAACGCGCCTTGGCGATGTCCTGCTTAGAAAACGGAAAATCACACCTGAGCAGCTAATGACCGCCGTCAAGGATGCCAAGCTCTCCGGCTCCACCCTCACGCAGCAGTTGGTGCAAAACAAGGTCTTCACCTCCGAGGAGCTGACCAAGTTTATCGCCTCCAGCTACGGGCGGCCGATTGTTGACCTCTCCAAGATCGAGATCGACCCCAAGCTCACCTCAATCAGCCTTGATATCATGAGGAAAAATCAGGCGATTCCGATCCGACGCCGCGGCAACATGCTCACGCTGGCGGTCGCCGACCCCTACGACATCCACGCCCTCGACGAGATGAGCTTCATCAGCGGCCATCAGATCGATGTCGCCATCTGCGACGAGGCGCAGCTGATGAAGGTGCTGGACGAGCTTGGCAGCGCCAACCAGCAGCTTGAAGATGTGATGGCCGATCTCGGCGCCAACAACATGGAGGTGGTGGAGACCGAGGCCGCCGAAACCGACGAGGGGGTGCTGGCCGCCGACAGCGAAGAGGCGCCGGTGGTGAAGCTGGTCAACCTGATCCTGCTTGATGCCATCAAGCGCGGCGCATCGGATATCCACATCGAGCCCTACGAGAAGGCCATCCGCGTGCGCTACCGCATCGACGGCGTGCTGCAGGAGATCATGCGCCCACCGATGTCGATGCGCGACGCCATCGTCTCGCGCATCAAAATCCAGTCGCGGCTCGATATCTCGGAGCGACGCATCCCGCAGGATGGCCGTATCAAACTCAAGCTCTCCAAGGCGAAAACGGTCGATTTCCGCGTCTCGGTACTGCCGACGCTGTTCGGCGAAAAGGTGGTGATGCGCCTGCTCGACCCCTCCAATCTCCAGCTCGACATGTCGGTACTGGGCTACGAAGAGGATGATCTGGCCAACTTCAAGGAGGCGATCCACCTCCCCTACGGCATGGTGCTGGTCACAGGGCCGACCGGTTCGGGTAAAACGGTCAGCCTCTACTCGGCGGTCAGTGAGCTCAACCAGCCCGGCATCAACCTCTCCACGGCGGAGGATCCGGTGGAGTTCAACTTCATGGGCATCAACCAGGTCAATGTGAACGCCGCCATCGGCCTCGACTTTCCGGCGGTGCTGCGCTCCTTTTTGCGTCAGGATCCCGATGTGATCCTCATCGGCGAGATCCGCGACCACGACACCGCGGCCATCGGCATCAAGGCCGCCCTCACCGGCCACTTGGTGCTGGCGACGCTACACACCAACGACGCCCCCTCCACCATGTCCCGGTTGGTCAACATGGGGATTGAATCCTTTCTGGTCGGCTCCGCGGTCAATCTGGTGACTGCCCAACGGCTGGCGCGCCGCACCTGCAAGGAGTGCGCCGAGCCGGAGGATATCCCGCGCGAGGCGCTGCTGAACGCCGGTTTCAACGAGGAGGATATCGGCACCTTTCAGCCGATGAAGGGCAAGGGCTGCCCGGTCTGCAACGGTACCGGCTACAAGGGTCGGGTGGGCATCTATCAGGTGATGCCGATCTACGAGGAGATTCGCGAAGCGGTCTATGCCGACAAAAACGCCGATGAAATCAACGCGATCGCTGTATCCAAAGGGGTGCGCACCCTGCGCATGGCGGCGCTGCGCAAGGTGAAGGCGGGCGTTGTGTCGCTCGAAGAGTGCCTGCGCGTCACCGTGGCGGACTGATCGTCATGGCAACCAAACCACAGGAGTTTATCTGGGAGGGCAAAACCGCCCAAGGGCAGAAGCGCAACGGGGTGATGACCGCCAACAGCCAGGCCGTCGTCATCGCCAAGCTCAAAAAGCAGGGCATCACCGACCCCAAGGTGCGCGAAAAACAGTGGTACGACCTTGAGCTCTCCGCGCCCAAGGTGGAGGAGAAGGAGATCACCATCTTCTTCCGGCAACTCTCCACCATGCTCAACGCCGGCCTGCCGGTCGTGCAGGGCTTCGCCCTAGCCGAAAGGGGGGCGGAAAACCCCGCGTTGCTCAAGCTGCTCACCGCCGTGCGCGAAAGCTTGGAGGGGGGCGCTCCGCTGGCAGAGGCGTTCCGCAAGCATCCCGACGAGTTCGACAAACTCACCTGCGCCCTGATCGAGGCCGGCGAGGCCGGCGGTATCCTCGACACCCTGCTGCTCCGCCTCTGCGACTACAAAGAGAAGGCGCTGGCGCTGAAAGGGAAGATCAAATCGGCCATGGTCTATCCAATCTCCATCATCGTCATCGCCTTTATCGTGACCGCCATCCTGATGATTTTCGTGGTTCCCGTCTTCGCCACCATGTTCAGCGACATGGGCGGCGAACTACCGATGCCGACCCAAGTGGTGATGCACATCTCCGACGCCTTCGTCGCCTACTGGTATCTGGTATTCGGCGCGCCAATCGCGCTCGTCTTCGCGATCAAGAAGATCTATGGCACGGAAAAGGGACGCTACCAACTCGATAAGCTGCTGCTCAACCTGCCGGTGATCGGTGATGTGCTGCGCAAGGCGGCCGTCGCCCGCTTCTGCCGCACCTTCTCCACCCTGACCACCGCGGGCGTACCGATTCTCGACTGCTTGGACACCACCGCGGAGATCGCCGGCAATGTCGTCATCGAAGAGGTTATTCGGGGCTGCAAAGGATCGATTCAGGAAGGAGCCTCGCTCTCCGGCCCTTTGGAGCAGAGCGCGATCTTCCCGGTGATGGTCACCCAGATGATCGCCATCGGTGAGGAGACCGGCGCCATGGAGACGATGATGGCCAAGATCGCCGATTTCTACGAGGAGGAGGTGGATGCCGCGGTGGATGGCATGACGGCGCTAATGGAGCCGATGATCATGGCCTTCCTCGGTGTCGTCATCGGCGGCCTCGTCATCGCCATGTACCTGCCGATCTTCAAGATGGCCTCTGTGGTCGGCTGATCACGCGCTACATCATATCCATCGGATCCACATCCACCTTTCTACGCACCCCGCTCGGCACCGGCAGCCGATCCAACAGCGGCCTAAGCGCCCACGGCAGCCGTGTTCGGCCAGCATCCTTCAACAACAGTTCAAAACGGTAGCGGCGGTTGATGCGCTCGATCGCACACGGAATCGGGCCTGACACCTCGATGCCGGACAGGCTGTCCGCGGCATCACGCAGCGCCTCCGCCGCCTTGCGCGCACGCGCTTCGCGCTGCGCCGAAAAGACCACCCGCACCCAGCGCGCAAACGGGGGGGCGGCCATCTCGCGGCGCATCGCCAGCTCTTGCCGCAGCACCGAAGGGGCGAAGGCGTCCCCCAACTGCCGCAACCACGGGTGATCGGGCTGGTAGCTCTGCAGCAGCGTCAGCCCGGCATCGGCACCGCGCCCGGCGCGGCCGATCACTTGGGTCAATTGCTGCCACCACCGCTCCGCCGCGCGCAGGTCGGGCAGATTCAGCCCCAAATCCGCCTGCACCACCCCGATCAGCGTCACGCCGGGAAAATGGTGCCCCTTCACCACCATCTGCGTCCCGATCAGGCAGTCGATCTCCCCGCGGTCAAAGGCCTGAAGCAGCGCCACCTGCTGCGCCATGGTGGTGACCGCATCACGGTCGAACCGCGCCACCCGCAGGCCGGGAATCGCCGCTTCCAGATCGGCGCCCAACCGCTCCGTCCCCGCCCCCAACGGCAACAGCGCCTGCTCGCCACAACCATCGCAGCGATCCGACGCGCGCCGCTTCCAGCCGCAGAGGTGGCAACGCAGCTCCCCGCGCCGCCGATGGAGGGTCAGCCGCGCCGCGCAGTGACGACAGGTCGGCACCGCGCCGCAGGCGGTACAGTGCAACGCGGGGGCGTAGCCGCGGCGATTAAGATAGAGGATCGACTGCTTCCCGGCGGCCTTGGTCTGCTTCAGCGCCGCCAACAGCGGAGGGGACAACACCCCCCGCTCCCCACGCATATCGACGATCCGGGTGGCGACCCTGCTGCCGCCGCCCACCCGATCCGGCAATGTGAGCAGCGCATAGCGCCCGCGCTGTGCCTGATGCCAGCTCTCGACGCTCGGTGTCGCCGAGCCCAACACCACCGGAATCGCCAACTGCTGCGCCAGCAGCACCGCCATGTCGCGGGCGGAGAAGCAGAGCCCATCCTGCTGCTTAAACGAGGCGTCATGCTCCTCATCCACCACAACCATCCCCAAGCGCGGCAGCGGCAGAAAGAGGGCGGAACGGGTGCCTACCACCGCATCCACGCGCGCCAATCGGTGGCGCAACGCGTGGCGGGCACGCGGCTTCAAGGCGGAGTGCCACACCCCCACCCGCCCCAGCCTGCGGGCAACGCGCGCCAGCCACATCGGCGTCAAGCCGATCTCCGGCACCAGAATCAACACCTGACCGCCGCCGGCGATCACCTGCTCCGCCGCGCGGATATAGACCTCGGTTTTGCCGGAACCGGTGCAACCGAACAGCAGATGGCTGCGAAACCCGCCCCGCGCCGCGGTCAGCCGCTCCACGGCCTCCTGCTGGGCCTCGTTCAGGGTAACCGGAGCCGAACCGGAGACCATCCCGTCCGGCTGGAACAGCGGCTCCACCACCTCCTCCACCCACCCCCGCTGCTCGGCCTGGCGCAGCAACCAGAAGCTGCCGTGGCAGGCCAGACGGGAGCGGATGGTCGCTTGGGTCAACGGCCGCCTCGACCCCTTGAACACCGCCGCCAGCTCGGGCATGGCCGCGGCCAATTGCTCGCCATCCACCATGCGAAAACGGCGCCGCCCCTCATCGGCCGCCCATGCCAGCACCGCCTCCCACCCCTCGCCCGGCAGCGCCAGATAGTAGTCCGCCAACCGCTCCCGCCAGCGGCGATACCCCGCCGGCAGCAGGGGTGCCGCATCGAGGCGATCCAGCACCATCTTGTAGCCATCGGCCTCGCTGGCGGGCAGGCGCAACACCCGCTCCACCACCGCCAGTCGCTGCGTGGCGCCTAGGGGAACCAGCAGACGGATGGCGGTGGCCGGATCACCGAGATGGCGCGGCCAGCGGTAGGTCAGCCGCTTCGGCAGGGGGGCAAACACGGCGACCTCAACCGCCGTCACCCGATCCGCGTCACCCATCAGGGCAGTGGATTGATGGTCTCCTCGCTAAGAATCCGCCACGGACGGCGGGGGTTGGCACGCACCAGATAGAGGCGCTTGACGGTCGCATCCGCGTAGTTGTCCGAGCGGTAGCGCTGGTGAAACTGCGCCACCACCACCTCTCCCTCCGGTCTCGGGTTGGGGTCGTGGATCAGTGTCAAATCGGAGATGGCGACGGAGATCGAGCGCTTATGGCTGTTCACATACCGTTTGTGGCGCTTCCACGCCCGTAGGTCATACTTGCCGGAGCGAAAACGGGGGTGGTAGTGGGCAAGATAACGGTCGGTATTCAGACTGCTCCAATCCTTGCGCCACACCTCGATCGCCGTCGCCACCGATCGGCGTAGCGCCGCGCGTTGCCGCTCATCGTCAAACCGCAACCGGTTGCCCACCACAACCCAACTCTTCCCCAGCACCACCTTCGGCGCCAACTGCCGCAACAGGTCGTTGGCAAGCGAGAAGCACCCCTTGGTGTCGCGCGGCGGACGGCGATCCACCTGCGGCGCGTAGCCGTGCAGCCAGATGCCGTGACCATCCTTGTGATGCATCCGATCGAGCACATTGGGGTAATCGATGGGGAACGCCACCGGCCCGTAGCGCGGCTCCAGCGACGCCCCCTCCAGCCGCTGCACAAAGCGGTAGATCCCGGTGGGGGTGCGCCCATCCCCCTCGCTCCGCTTATCTCCGGGTACCGCGCCGGTCACCACATACGCATCCGCGATCTTGCGCAGCTTGCCCTGATCGTCGCGCGCGAACAGAAAGAGGCGCGAGCGCTGCTTGTCCACCATGAAGACATTGGCCACATCGTCGCCGAGCTGCAACAGATCAACCGGCTGCTGCAACCGCTCCATCAGCCGATCGCGCAACAGCTCCAGCTTCACATCGGCCTCGCGCAACCACGGATTGAGCCGCGCGGAGGCGAGTTGCGACTGCTCCGCCTCGATGTCATGGACGTAGGAACCGGCCGACCGCAACGCCGACAGCGCCTGTCGCCGGTAGGCCTCCGCCTCGATCACCGCCGCCAGCGGATCGGCTTTCGGCACCGTCCCCAGCAGTTGAATCGCCTGTTGCGGTTGCTCCAGCTTGAGCGCCAGCGCCGCCTGTAGCACCACCCGCTCCTTGTCGGACATCTGCCGGGTGAGGGGGGAGTCGCCGCCCTGTAGCGCGCGCGCCACATCCGACCACTGGCCGCTGTTGCCACGCTCCGCCGCCGCAGCCCCGGCCGATAACATCACCGCCATCATCGCGGCGCATCCGGCCACCCGCATCCGCTTAGCGCACTTCCACACTTGTTTCACGCAACACCTTCCATGCCCCATCTTCCTTGACCCAAGTCACCACCTTCTTGCTATGGGCTTGATAGTAATCGGACTGATACTCCTGATCGAAGCTTACCTGAAAATGGGTGGCATCCAACCGCTTCACCCGGATATCGCTCAGGTGTACCCGAACGAACTTCGCCTTGCGAAACACATTGCGCTTATGCGCATGCCACAGCGACAGGCTCCATTTCGGCGGAAGAAACGCCTTGCTGTAGAAGGCGAAATAGCGCGCTGCGTTTCGCGACTCCCACGCCTTGCGCCACGCCTTGAGCGCGGCCAACACCTGACGCTTCCCGTCAGGATGCGCCGCTTTGTGGTGGTGGC